>BTQB01000184.1:0-5477 GCA_036985655.1 Anaerolineae bacterium
AGCACAATGGTTCATACTAAGTAGATATCAAGTGAGTATAACCACGATTATCCTGGCATTCAATCAGTGTTCAGCTGAGGCGCCGGCCAAGCTATCAAATGTCTTGCTTTCATTGGTAAAATATGCCGTTTTGGACCAGTTCAGCATTTAGGTTAATTTTTAAGTTGGCAGAACGCTTTTTCACTGGTAGACTAGCTCTGAGAAAGTCGTTCCAAAGCAATCTCATGGTACAAAAAAGTTGCTGAGCACGTAGCACTTTCATCGCAGCCACAATATTCTTATTCCGCTAAAGCCTCATATTTACAACTGAATATTCATGTCAACGCTGTTTCATTGCCGACACAGATACCCCTAAAGGAGGATTAGGATGAGACCTAGATATTTCCTTTTAATCGTTAGTGTCTTACTTCTTACAGCGCTGGTTGCCAGCGCCTGTCAAAGTGAACCAGAACAAGTTGAAGTCACCCGGATCGTCGAGGTAGAGGGAGAAACACAAGTCGTTGAAGTAACCCGGGTCGTCGAAGTAGAGGGCGAGGGCCAGGCCGGATACCCGGAGGGGACTGAGGTCAAAATTTTACAATGGAGCCACTTCGTTCCCCAATATGACATTTGGTTCGATCCTTTTGCTGAACAGTGGGGCGAAGCCAATGGCGTCGATGTGACTGTGGACCATATAAGTATTGCCGAGCTACCAGCAGCGACAACTGCTGCTATCGATGCAGGCGAAGGTCCGACCCTCATAGAGTTGAACATGGGTGCATCTAGTTTCGTTGAAGGTGTCCAAGATCTAACAGATGTCAACATGCGGGCGCAAGAGCTCTTTGGACCGCAAGCCGAAACCTGTACAGCTAATTCTTATTTACCTGCTAACGACATGTGGTATGGTTATTGCCACGCTTGGGTGCCTGACCCAGGCGATTATGATATTGCTCTCTGGACAGAAGCTGGTTTTCCAGATGGTCCCGAGACTTGGGACGATCTACTGGTGGGTGGCACCAAAATTAAAAACGATTTCGGCGTTCCCGTGGGCCTGGGCCTTTCTCCCGAAATTGATTCTAACATGGCCATGAGAGCGATTATTTGGTCGTTTGGTGGCTCTATTCAAGATGAAAACGAATGCGTAACCATCAACTCGCCAGAGGTCGTAGAGGCTGTCGAATATTTGGTTGACTTATACGCCAATACGATGACCGAGGAGGTTTTTGCCTGGGGTGCAGCTTCCAATAACCAGGGCTTGATTGCCGGTGAGCTATCTTATATTCTAAACTCGATTTCCGCTTATCGTAGCCTTCAGAAGATCGATCCGGAGGCTGCTGATAACATTGGGTTCGTTCAGGCCTTGAAGGGACCTCGGGGAGATCAGCATGCTTCAGCCCATGTCTGGAACTTGTACATCATTCCGAAATACGTGGAAAAAGGAAGCCCTGAGTTCAAGGCAGCTGAGGAATTTTTGCTCCATCTCACTGCTAACTATAACCAAGCCGTCTTCAACAGTGAACTGTATAACTTCCCAGCTTTTGAAAGCACCGTTCCTCAATTGATTGGCGAAGGCAGTTGGCTGGAGAAAGATCCCTTTGGCTCCCGACCAGCCGATAAACTAACGGTACTGCTGACCGCCAAAGACACGGTCACCTATCTCGGTTGGCCTGGCCCGTCAAACCCTGCCATAGCTGAGGTGTACTCGACCTTCATTATTCCCACCATGATGGGCAAGGCCGCGTTGGGTGAGTTGACGCCTGAAGAGGCGGTTGCCCAAGCGGAAGAACAGATCGAACAAATCTTCGAGAAGTGGCGCGAAAAGGGGTTCGTTGGTTGCGCTGGCTAATCTTTTAATCTTCGGGTTATATAGCCGTAGCCGAGAGGGCACTGCTAATTTCCCGTGATATATGCACATCGTATGATGAATAATTTAGAGATTGGTAGTCATACTCTACCAATCTCTATATTTTTTTTATTGTTATGGATACTGTAGAAACAATTAACCTCAAAAAGCATTTTGCGGAGGTTAAAGCTGTCGACGGGGTTGATCTGGCCATTCATGAGGGTGAATTCTTCGTCATATTAGGCCCTTCGGGCTGCGGCAAGACCACCCTTATGCGAATGATCGCTGGCTTGGAGGCCCCAACAGAGGGAGATGTGGTCATTGGAGGAGTCCGGGTAACTGACCTGCCGCCCCGCATGCGAGAGGTGGCCATGGTCTTTCAAAGCTACGCTCTCTACCCCCATATGACCGTCTTTGACAATATCGGCTTCCCCTTGAAAGCTAAGAAAATGCCAAAGGCAGAAAGGCGATCGAAAGTCGAAGCGGCCGCCGCCACCTTAGGAGTCGAGCAGTTGTTAGATCGCAAACCACGCCAGCTTTCCGGTGGTGAAAGACAGCGGGTCGCTCTCTGCAGAGCAATGGTCAAGGAGCCTCGGGTCCTCCTATTGGATGAACCACTCTCCAACCTCGATGCAAAATTACGCACGGCCGCGCGAGCCGAACTCGAGATGTTTCAGCGCCAGCTTGGGATTACCACCATTTTTGTCACCCACGATCAGATTGAGGCAATGGCCATGGGTGATAGGATCTTGGTGATGTCAGCCGGGAAGGTCATGCAGGTAGGCGCGCCTCAAAAGATTTACCACGACCCGGTCAATCTCTTTGTAGCGACTTTCTTGGGTTCGCCTACCATCAACCTGGTTGAAAAGGGTGGTTGCTTAATAGGCTTTCGTCCAGAGCACTTTTTACCTCGTGGTTCAGCAGTCACAGATGAAGAACTGACAACGGTATCCCTTAACGTTTTTCACGTAGAGAATTTAGGGGCTGATCGTCTTGTCTATGGTGAGCTGGAAAATGCTTATGAAGGCAAGCTCATAACAGCCAAATTGCCATCTATCGTTACGGAAGTGATCGAGCCAGGAACGACTTACGATTTCGTGGTTGAAACAAGCAATCTCAAATATTTTGACAAAGAGACTGGCCAAAAAACAGAGGCCATTCCCCTATAAAACAAGTGCATCGATGGAGCAAGCAGCTCAGACGCCCACCAAAACCAAAACGAGATTCCAATATCTTACGGACCGAGAAAGTTTTTTGGGTTCGCTATTCCTCTTGCCGGCGGTCTTGTACATCATATTGCTTGTTGGCGTGCCTTTTGGAATGGCCATTGCTTTTAGTTTATCCGACGTCACCGTAGGTGATACCAGTCTTGATTATGTTGGTTTGGAAAATTTTAGGCGTATCTTGAACACACCCCAATTTCGTCGGGCCCTGGTTAATTCCTTCATTATTACACTGATCGCTCAATTATTCGTAATAATATTAGCCAATATTTTGGCCCTCATTTTTTACGAGGATTTTCCAGGAAAGTGGATGGCCCGGATGTTAATCATTATGCCCTGGGCGACCCCTATATCATTAGGGACAATTGGCTGGCTGTGGATATTCGATTCAAAGTTCAGCCCCATTGATTGGGTACTGCAGCAGATTGGCCTCCTTGGTCCAGATACACTCCTGGGACCAGGTAAGCACCTAAATTACTTAGGTAGGGAGGAGCTGGCTATGGTGGCTGTCATCATAGTCCATGTTTGGCGAATGTTACCTCTAGCTACGGTCATTTTGTTAGCTGGACTGGCCTCCATAGACAAGGATCTTATTGACCAGGCTCAGGTAGATGGAGCCAAATTCTGGCGTATCCACCGTGATATTAGGCTGCCCCTGATATACCCCATTATGAGCATAGCCCTGCTGTTCGGCCTCATCTTTACCTTTTCTGATATGGTTGTCGTCTTCCTGCTGACCAGAGGTGGGCCAATTTATTACACCCAGGTGCTGCCAACCTGGGCCTGGTTCAAAGGGATCGATGGCGGTAATTTGAGCGAAGGGGCGGCGGTAGCCCTCTTCCTCTTCCCGCTGCTGCTGGTTGCCGCCATCCTTATCTTGAGATCTGCCAAGAGGAGTGAGATAACCTAACTGTGAAAAAAAGAAGCTTGCCTAAACAAATCGCCCTTCTTACAGCCGTGGCCGTTTTCTCCTTCTTCGCCGTGATCCCGTTCCTGGTGATGCTCATCAATACTTTCAAACAGGATGCCGATCTCTACCGCCCGCAAAATAATCCCTTCTGGTACAATATCCCACCTACGTTAGACAATTTAAGGCTGTTGTTCCTGGAGACAAACTACCTCACTTTTGTCAAGAATTCTCTCATAGTTGGCACGGTTGTTGTCATCATTACCCTCGTAATCGCCGTGCCTGCAGCATACAGCTTAGCCCGTCTTGCCGGTCGCTATGGAGAAACCGTCGGAATAGGAATTTTTCTTGTTTACCTTGTGCCGCCTTCCTTGCTGTTCATCCCATTATTTCGCGTGGTAACCAGCCTTCATCTCAATGATACTATCTGGTCGCTGATCCTGGTTTACCCTACCATTTCCATCCCTTTCTCGACCTGGTTGCTCATGGGCTTCTTTAAATCGATCCCCCGTGATTTAGAAGAAGCAGCGATGGTTGACGGCTTCAGCAGGTTAACAGCATTTTTACGAGTTGTAATGCCTTTATCTACTTCTGGGATTGTTGCCGTCATCGTTTTCACATTTACTTTGACTTTGCATGAGTTTGTTTATGCAGTCACCTTTATTACGGCTTCAGCTCAGCGTACAATCAGCGCTGGCGTACCAATTGAGCTGGTGCGAGGAGATGTCTTCTTCTGGCAGTCGTTGTTAGCGGCCGCCGTCATCGTGGCTATCCCCGTTGCCCTGGTGTACAATTTTTTCCTCGACCGCTTAGTGTCCGGTTTCACCATGGGAGCGGTAAAAGGATAGCCTTCGTCAAAGAGAGCTTCAATACTTTACACATCTGGTAATCCTATCGCCATCACGTCAGTCCCTTACCACCATAGAAAAGGAAAAAGTCATGTCCGATAAAGTGGTTTACACATCCAATGTTCGTATTGAGAGGATAAAAGGTCCACTTCGCCGTGCTTATCTCCCAGCTGAAGCGGAGCCCACTTATTTCAGCACGCATTCCCAGGTAGCAGAGCACTACAAGCATGATCCTTCAGTCCATGAGGAACGTGCCACTACCTTGGACTACGTCGTCGCCGCGACTGCTGGTTGACTGACTGGAACCTTAGGGGGCGCGCTGGAGGCGCGCGACATTCCAGCTGGGGAAGGGTACCTTTTCTCTGATGCAGCCGGCGAGATCGAGTTAGACGGTAAAACCCTGGTGATTCGACGTATACATGTGCATTACCATCTCAAGATCGATCCAGCGAAGCGTGAGGTCGCTGAACGAGTGCTTGGTTTCCACGCCGATTTTTGTCCTACAGCTCGGACGATCCGGGACTGCGTGAAGATTACGACATCGCTAGAATTTGAAGATCTCGAGTAATCATATCGAAATGTAAAAAGACAATTCCTGAAGCCATAAGCAACGGGCAAGTTCTGTAACAAGGGTCACTCCAGCATTTCCTGTTTATTCACCTTGGTTGTAAAGGGAT
>BTQB01000185.1:0-5473 GCA_036985655.1 Anaerolineae bacterium
CCACTTGTTCGATTGTCAACATGATCGTTCCGCTTCAACTCTTGCAACAATTGCCAGGACTGGCAGTCCTAAGCTAAATTTGATAAAGCTCGCCGTATTTCTTCTTTAAGTAGCTGATGTATGGCGAAATAGTTAGCGGGCTGCCTGTTACCCGCTCTATTAATTCGTCCGCTGTATATTTTCGGCCGTACTGGTAGACATTTTCCTTCAGCCAGCTGTGCAGCGTACCAAACTCACCCTTCTCCATCTCCGCTGGAATTTCAGGATTGGTTCTGATGGCCTGTTCAAAGAAGAGGGCGCTCATGATATTTCCCAGGGTATAGCCCTGAAATGCGCCGCCAATGATCCCAGCGTACCAGTGGACATCCTGCATCACGCCATCCCGGTTATCAGGCGCCCTTAAGCCAAGGTCGCTTTCGTAGCGCGCATGCCAGGCATCAGGCAAATCCTTAACGGCCAACCTGCCCTCTAACATCTCCAGTTCCAGGTCGAAACGGATCATGACATGCAGGTTATAGGTCACTTCATCGGCATCAGTTCGTAAGAGGGATCGTTCCACCTTGTTGATTGCCCGGTAAAAGGTATCTAAAGGTACATCAGCCAATTGGTCTGGAAAAGAGTCCTGCAGCTTTGGATAAAAGTGGTTCCAGAATGACCGGCTGCGGCCAACCTGGTTTTCCCAAAGCCTGGACTGGCTTTCGTGAGCGCCGCTGGACGTGCCGCTGGCCAAAGGAAGGCCTTCATAAGCGTGATTGAGGCCCAATTCATAGAGGGCATGCCCGCATTCGTGCAGAGTGCTAAACAAGGCATCGCCGAGGTAATTCTCTTTTACCCTGGTGGTGATCCGGACATCATCAATTGAGAACTTAATCATAAACGGATGGACGGTCTTATCCTGTCTTCCCCGGCTGAAATCGTACCCATACTTCTTGATTACTTCTTTTCCGAACTTTAATTGTTTATCTTCCGGGTACTTCAATCGCAGCACACTATCGTCGGCCGCTGGCTGATCTGAGATCGCTTGTACCAGTGGAACCAACTGCTCTCTTAACTCGACAAATAGAGCGCTAACAGAAGCAACGTTCATGCCATAATCATGAAGATCAATCAGGGGATCAGCGATATGATCATAGCCGGGGAAATATTCAGCAAAACGGCGGCTGTAGTCAAGTGTCTTCTCAAGATAAGGTTGAACAGCGTCAAAATCGTTTTCAGGCCTGGCCTTGGCCCAGACGCCATAACTCTCTGACATATGGGTGTATAGTTCGGCTACAAAATCGGGTGGAACTTTCATGGCCTGGTCATAGTCGCGCTTGGTAACTCGAATCAGGCTGGCGCTATCATCATCATAAGGTAATTCTTCGGCATAGGGCAGTAGATCATCTAGCAGCTTGCCAATTTCCGGATCAATAAACTTTTCGTGACTTAACCGGCCAAGGGTGGCCAATTGGCGGCCGCGGGCCTCTGCTCCAGCCGCGGGCATATATGTTGTCTGATCCCAATGCAAAAGCGCGGCGGCCGCTTCCAAATCCCCGATTTCAAGCAAACGCGCTTTTAATTCCTCTAACTTTCCTTCCATGTTTTTTCTTTCTCCACTATAAATTTTTTCCAAGATGAAGCGTCAGCTTCAGCCTAATTCTTACAAGGCCAATTCTTATCGGCCCAAGCCCAATTCCTATTGGGCCAAAGCCAAATTCTTATTGGGCCAAAGCCAAATTCCTATTGGGCCAAAGCCTATCCCAATCCATCCTGACCAACAAACTAAATCTACCTGGGGAATTGAACGCCACTCGATGATACTCTTAACCCATTTTCACAGTGAAAAGACCCATTTTGAAAAGAAAAGTAATCGCCACCACTGGAGAAGGATTCTTTATTGGGTTAAAATCAATTGACCGCCAACACTTAAATTCGGAGACCTTTGAAAATACGTCATAGCTTCCGCTTGGCTGAGGTGATACTAATCCTCAGCTTTCCTATCATCTTCATATTTCTGGTGGCAGCCAGGCCCTCCCTGCCATTTCTGGTTCTCTTGTTGGCGCCCATTTCGCTGGCTGCCGTGCTCTATGAATTAATTGGCGGCACGCTGGCTGCTTTTGTGGCGATGATCGGTGTCGCCCTTCTGGTTGCCCTGGATCCAGATGCTAACCGGCGGGCTGCTATGCTGCAGGAGATATGGCCGATATTAGCTGCCTACTTGGTTGCTGGACCCTTTGTCGGCTGGCTGGTCAGCCGGGAGCATGAAAGCGCTCAACAACTAACCCTTACCACTCGCCGGCTCAATACCGTACAAGAGATCGTCCAGGCTATTAATACCTCCCTGGACCCCAAGGTTACGCTCGCTGCTATCATTTCTGAAATCCATGGACTGGTGCCTTTTCACCGGGCCATAATTTTATTGATCAACCATGATCTTCTTCGTGTGGAGGCAGCAAGCGATGATGAATACAGCCAATCTAATCTCGTTAATCGAGCTTTTAATTTAACTGACACGGCCGCCAAAATCGCTATCAATAGTGGCCAGATCTGGATTGGTGAGGGCGACGTTGTTAATCGCTATGTTGACAGCCAACTCCTCTGTTTTGAAGGTGCGTTGAGCTGCATCATCATCCCTTTGCGATTTCAACAAAAAACAATTGGCGTCCTATCTCTGGCAGGTGAGGATTTTATAGATATCTCACCATTCGTGATAGAAGATCTCACCCAGATCGTCGATCAAATTGCTATTGCCATTGAACATGCCCGCCTTCTACAGATAGAGGAGAAACGGTCCCAAGCCCTGGCGGCTATCAATGAGGCGGGTCGAGAGATCGCGGCAACATTAGACCTCGATCGGACCCTTCAGCTTGTTATGTCCAAGGCGGCCGAAACTCTTCCAATGGATGCCGGAGCCCTCTTTGTTTTTGACAGCACATCCCAACTTTACCGCGTGGCAGTTAGCCACAATCTTCCTCCGGACGAGGTCGAAAAAATCACCTTCGCCTTTAATGAGGGTGTGCCCGGCTGGGTTGTTCATCATAGAGAGCCTTTAATAATTAATAATGCAGGTGCAGACGATCGAGTTCACCCTAATGTCATCGAGGTTGGGGTCAAATCAGTGATGGCCATTCCCCTGATAACCAGAAATAGAATAATTGGTGTTTTGAATTTATTTTCCCAACAGGGGACCAATGCCTTCGACGATGAATCGCTGCATCTTGCCCAGGTTTATGCCAACCAGGCCTCCATCTTCATAGAGAACGCTCGCCTGGTTGATGAGCTTCGAAAATCAGCGGCCGAATTAGAGGAGAGGGTCGAAGAAAGAACCCGGGAACTACAGCAGAGTCAGGCACAAGTTATAAGGGCTGAAAAAATGGCGGCTGTCGGCCGTTTAGCGGCTTCTGTTGCCCATGAAGTTAACAATCCCTTGCAGGCTATTGCCCTTCACTTGCAGCTCATTGCCGATGATGGTTTAAATTCTTCAGGCTCCGAGGAATTGGCCATCGTTGAAGCTGAGTTAGCCCGAATCGCCAAAATCGTGCAAAGGTTATTAGAGTTTCAAAAACCAAAGCAAGGCAAGCGGTGGCTGCAATCTATCCCTGATCTGCTGGACGATGTACTGGCGCTTGCCGGAAAGCAGCTGCAGCGATCGAACATTGCTGTCATAAGGAAAGAAGAGGAACCCCAATATCCAGTATTAGGCCAAGGCGATCAGTTGAAACAGGTATTCCTTAACCTTGTGCTAAACGCTGTAGAAGCTATGCCTGATGGCGGCGATCTCAGGATCACGGTCACCGAGGATATCGATCAGATCAGGATCGCCTTTTCCGACACGGGTACAGGGATCAGCCAGGAAGATCTTTCCCAAATTTTCGAGCCATTCTTTTCTACCAAGCATACCGGTTCGGGTCTCGGCCTGGCTGTGAGCCAGGATATTGTTATCAGCCATGGAGGGAGTTTGGAGGTAAGCAGTCAACAAAATCGCGGCTCAAGATTTACTGTGACCCTGCCTGTCCACCAGAAAAGTGAAGTAAATCATGCAATCTAACCAACCAGATTTATCAGCGCCTGGTCGAATTCTAATCGTTGATGATGAAGAAAATATTCGAAGAGGGCTGCGGGCTATATTGGTGAAGGATGGACATGAGGTTAACGATGTTGGCAGCGCTGAAGGAGCTATCCATCTCTTAAATACATTTTCATGCGAAGTCGCTGTAATCGATATTCGCATGCCAGGGATGCCTGGCGGCGAGCTGCTTCATGAGATCCGAAACCGCTGGCCTTATGTCGCGGTCATCATGCTCACCGGCCATGCCACATTGGAAAGCGCGATGAAAGCCATCAAGGAAGGCGCCCACGATTACCTGCTCAAACCGGCCCAACCAGATGCAATTCGTAAATCAGTAGCTGACGCTCTAATATCTTCCCGCCGCCAGCGGGAACAGGCCCAGCTGATGACTTCCCTTCGAAGCAGCCTCGAGCGCCTCGGCGAGCTCCCAGCGGTTTCAACTCCGCCAAGAGGTGATCGCACAAATCGCCAGATCAATATTGGCGATCTAATAATCGATCCCCAGGCCCATCAGGTCTGGCGAGAAAATCAGTCTATTTCATTAACACCCTCGGAATTCCAGCTGCTGCTAACCCTTTCAGAACGGTCAGGCCAGGTTATCGATTATGTCACGCTGGTGCAGCTTAGCCTGGATTACATAGCTGAGCCTTGGGAAGCAAAGGAACTGATAAAACGTCATATCTTTTCCCTGCGTAAAAAAATTGAACCAGAGCCGTCCACACCAATCTATGTTTTAAACGTCAGGGGCGTGGGTTATAGAATGGCGGCCGACCAAGAGCTGGCTTAACTTTAGTGATAAATTTGCCACTCCCCAGTACCAACCTTTTTGTCACTGTTCAGCAACTAATCCGTCTCCGCGAATCTGGCCAATCAACACTATTATTACTAAACGGATTGACATTGATCCATTTTATTGGATTGTTTAGATGAATTATTCCCGCGATAGACGGAAAACCATCATCGTGTCAGAAGGAGGACAGGATTCATGGAAACTTTATTTAACATATTGACAGTTGAACAATGGCTGGCCATTTTGCGCATCGGCATCGGGCTTTGGTGGTTAAAGAGTTTTTTACATAAACCACACCGAAAATTTGTTTCCGGCCAGATGACAAATTGGACCATGGCCTTAAGCGACAATCACCCAGTGCCGGCCTTTGGTGCTGCGATTAAACGATTGGTTGAACCCAATGCCTCCTGGTTTCCCTACCTCATCCTGGCCGGTGAGCTGGCAGTTGCAATTGGAATGATCCTTGGCTTCCTAACACCCATTTCCTTACTCGTGGCTCTTTTGCTTAATCTTAATTACATATCCCTAGCCGGCGTTAAGCCAAAAGATATCTCAGTGAATGCCGCCTGGCAGTGTGAACAGGGCCAAAATTGGACCATGATAATCTCTGAGGTCACATTGTTAGCCACTATCTC
>BTQB01000186.1:0-5471 GCA_036985655.1 Anaerolineae bacterium
GTGCCAAGCTGGAACTGTTTCAGCAGCAATAGCAAGTTTCTCTTTGAATAGGGGTTCAAACTCAATTGGCGTGAAGATGATCCGGATTAAGCCATAGGTGCGTCTTCGAGAAGGATGCAAAGACGCGCGCCGATTGGTCAGCACCTTCATACCTGCCACAACATAGGTATAATCGAGCTCTATTGAGTTGTGTTTAACCATAAGATAGGATGTAAAGTGCGCTCCAACTGCGTGACAGTAGTGGGTTAACTTACTTAGGTTGATAGGTAGGTACAAGTTTGCGTAGGCGAAGTGTGACCGCCTTCATGTCATCGCATCTTGCGCTGGCAATTAACGCCTCAATTTGTGACACAAGGCCGTTAAGTTCTCCATTGGTAAGCCTGCTAACTTCAAAGATCTTCTGGTGTTTTGTACGTTTTGGCTTCTCTCCATCAACAAACAGCTCTTCATTTAGCTTATCACCCGGTCGTAAGCCTACATATTGAATTTCGATATCTGTCTCAGGTTCTAGACCGGACAGCTCAATCATGTCACGTGCTAGACGATCAATATATACTGGGTCACCCATGTCGAGTACAAATATCTCCCCTCCTTGTCCAAGCGTGGATGCATGTAAAACCAATTGGACAGCTTCAGATATGGTCATGAAGTAACGATTCGCATTTGGGTCAGTTACGGTTACAGGGCCACCACTTGCGATCTGTTTCTGGAAGGTCTCTACTACACTTCCTCGACTACCCAGCACATTTCCAAATCGCACAGCACAGTAATGATGTCCGCCATTTTGTGCGGTCTGTTGGACCAACATTTCAGCTACTCTTTTACTCGCACCCATAACATTAATCGGGTTTACGGCCTTATCGGTCGAAATCATCACGAACCTCTTCACACGGATACCCATAGCTGCATTCAACATGTTTTGAGTGCCCAACACATTGTTGGTGATAGCTTCGACTGGGTTTAATTCCATTAACGGCACATGCTTATGAGCAGCAGCGTGAAAAACAATATCTGGCCTTACTCGTTCAAAGATGGCAGCTATTCTTTCATCAAAACGAATGTCAGCAATTATTGGGGTTAGCCTTGGTCCTGTTACACCGAGATTTCTTATTTCATGATAAATGTTAAATACGGAATTTTCTCCGTGTCCAAGAATGACAAGTTCAGCAGGCTGACAGAAGAGCAATTGGCGGCACAGCTCACTCCCTATCGAGCCACCGCCCCCGGTTACCATTACGCATTTACCGGAAATCATGCGACGAACCTCTGCAACATTTGTTCTTACGGGATCTCGATGCAGGAGGTCACGAATATCAACTTCGTGCAGCATATTGTCGTGAATTGTGCCATCGAGGATTTCTGAGATGTTTGGAACAATTTCGGTATCTACTTGGATAAGATCGCAGATGCTCGATATTTCACCAATGACTTCTTCAGGCGCTGTTGGCATTGCTATAATGACGCGATCGATTTTATACTTCTCAATCACGGATAAAAAATCCTTCCGCCCCCCAAGCACGGGAAGATCGTGAATCCGCACGTTGTACTTTCTTGGGTTATCGTCCATGAAGGCAACTGGTTTATAGCCAAGATGGGGTTTTCCCATCATCTCGCGAACAATCATGGATCCTGTATCGCCAGCACCCAAAATTAGAACTCGGCGACTGTTCATAGCTGCGACGTAGCGTCGCCCGTGGGTAAACCAAACACCAAAACGCGTGGCGCCAACGAAGAAGAGGATAAGCAGTGCGTCTATAAAAGGTACCGATCGAGGGAAAGACCTTGCATCTGGCACAACTGCCCTAGCGACAATAATCATTAATAAGATTAGAACAGTTGACCCCGCTGTAGCCAAACCAATCTGAAGCAAATCATCAGAGCTGGCATAGATCCAATAGCGCCGGTAGATGTCCATACGGTAAAAGACTAACAAGCGCACAAACAGCGCTGTGAACGTGTATGCTAATAGTACGGGAAAATGTCTTTCGGGAACAATAAAGGTATCTAACCGCATACAGAGGGCCATGTACGGAATAATTAGAAACAGAATGAAGTCCATCAGAAAGAAATGACGATTACGAAGCTTCAATATAAAACCAAACAATTTATTTCCAGTGAGGCTTTTGATTGCTGGTGAGGTCGCTTGCGTTACCATGATGTTATGGATCCTTGATTACGTAGGTTAGTGATTTTATACCCATAAAAATCTCTATCCCTCGAATCTGAAAGACCTTTAAAATAACGAAGTTTATTGGGTTCTCTGCGTTTCATTATTTTCCAGGCCAGAGTTTAATTGTTCTTCTAAGAATCAATTGGTAATTATTTTTTTAGAAAGCTCTGGGCCAATCTTTTAATAGGATTCTTCGAGCGCCTACTGTTGCCTGGTTGTTGACCGTTTGAGGACTGGGCGTCCTCGCTGTAGTGATAATAGCTGTACTGGTAGCTATAGCGGTACCGGCCGTAATAACCAGCTCGTTTCTGCGGTATCTTATTGAGTATGACGCCCACCACACGGGCATTTGCCCGATGAAGCTGCTCCATCAATCCTTTTGCTGCATCTGCTCGTGTTTGACTTGGTTGTACCAACAAGAGTACGCCATCAACCTTGGCGGCCAATACGAAAGCATCCGAAACTATGGAAGGAGGGCTGTCGATAATCACAACATCTGCCCAGCGGCCAAGGATATCCAAAAATCGAGTCATCTTCTCAGATCCGAGCAATTCGACCGGATTAGATGGTAAAGTTCCGCTGGGAATCACTTCGATTGAACCATTGTATTTTAGAGGCGGCTTATCTGGGTCAACCTCACCCAAGAGCAGATCACAAAGACCGCTGCTATTTGGTATCTGGAATATCTGGTGGAGCTTCGGCCGCCGCAGATCGCAGTCCAGCAGTACCACCCGCTTTTTTTGTTGACTGAAGGCAGCCGCCAGGTTAGCGGCAATAGTCGTTTTCCCTTCGCTGGGTCCCGGGCTTGTGACTAGGATCGAAGTCAATGGTTTGTCAAGGGAGGCGTATTCGAGATTTGTGCGAAGGAAGCGAAAGGCCTCTCCCAGCGGTGATCTAGGATGATTGACAAGATATGGGCCCTTTTCGCGGGGCTTATCCCTCTCGCCCCAATCTAACTCCGAAGTGCTAACAACATAACCTACAATTGGCAGACCCAACTCGTTGCTAATGTCGTCTGGTGTCTTTAGTGTATCGTCCAGATATTCCACAAGGAAGGCGACAGCGGCCGCAATTAACAACCCTACCACAGCGCCTAGAAATCCACTTCGTATCGGTCGGGGTTGCACCTGAGCTCCCGGCGGGATCGCCTTTTCTACCTGTACGATGTTTGGTGTGGACTGCAAGCGGGCTAATCTTACTGCTTCATAATTGCCAAGCAGGCTTGAGTAGATTTGCTGATATAGTGCTAAATTGGCGTTGTTCTGAGAAGTTTGAGCGCTCTCGCTGCCCGCTCCACCATCAAGTGAACGTACCAAATCGCCGTATCGACCATTAGCTATATCCAGGTTCAGTCTTAACAGCGCTAGCTCAGCTCGGGCCGTGTTTAAACGGTCGACCGATTTATCATCTAATTGTAAGAGCTGTTTGGAAGTTGTCTTGTTTATAGCGGAAATTTCATCATTTAGCCCACTTATCTCATTGATGATGGTCGTTACCTCATCAGCCTGGTTTTGCAGTTGCTCTTCTGACGCCCAGGGCGCTATCTCCTGGTACTGTCTTGTAGCATTTTCCAGGCTCAATTCCAGCAGGACAATTTTGGCCTGTTTCTCATTTATTTTTTCGCGCTGCCTCGGGGATAGAGGCAGGGGATCGCTGACCAGATTCGGTGTTAAGGCATTAATTTCAGCCTCAAGCTGAATAGCCTGATTGTTCATTTCCAAAATACTGCTCTCTAGTTCCTGTCGTTGAGCCTCCAGATCTTCATCGGGAACAGGCACTGGTTGGTTTTCTTGGGCGCGTAGAGTCTCGATCTGTCTCTCAACTTGAGCGATTTGAGCCTGCAAGCTCTCCTCAGATGCGGCAAACCGGCTGGATTGAATGTCGTCATTTTGCTGAATTAACGCCTCAACCAGTGCGTTAGCTATCTGTGGCGCCCTCTCCGGATCACTATCATTAACAGTTACCAGCATCAGTTGGGTACCATCAATCAGGCGAGAACTAACTTGACCCTTATTTACCGTACTGCCAATACGCTGGCTGGCAGCCTCTAATACCGGTCTAGTCACCAGCAAGGAGCGCAAGGTCTCAGCCAGTTCGATATCAGTCAGACTAATCAGATCTGTGCTGAGAGACTCCCGTGGCTGCATAACCATTACCTCTGTTGAGGATTGGTACTCCGCTGTCTGGTATGAGCTGATGGCAAAAGCGACAGCGCCGCCCAGTACCGTTCCCAATATCAGTAGCCAGACCCAGCGGCGTAAAAAATCGAGAAATTCTTTTAGTTCCATAGTGCTCTCGTTTTATGTCTAAAACGTCGGTGATTTGAAGCCGCAGCCACAGGCGGGCAAAATCAATGGACCTCTAACTGGTATCGCAATGCGAAATTGCGCCAATGAAGTCAAAGGGATGACTCCATACACTGTTGTTGAGGTTGACGGACGAGTTGCGTATATAACGATACATGGGGATCAGAGATATACCACCTTTTTCCAATAATTGTTTTCGCTGTTTTTCTGAGGTTAAGTTTGGTCCGTAAGGACCTTCATGTTATTCGCTAGATGCAGCGCTCTTATCGGCCAGCGAGCTGCTGAAAAATGAGTTTCAGACCGGTTATTTGCCGGTAGAGGTAGTAAAAAGGCAGCAGGAATCGATATTGCACCTGGTATCGGGCGCGCATATATTCAGGTGTCGGAAAAAGTATAGACAGTAAAAACGTCCGACCGTAGTCGACTTTCTGTGACCACCTGGGCAAGTTGGTTAAATCCGACCGGACATCGGTGACGATCGGCCGGATAAGTTGTGTATGCCAAGCAAAGAGTTGCTCCTCATCCGCTGACGGATGCAACTTTCGCAGATTAACGATCACGTCTCCTGGCACGAGGTCTGGCCACTCATCAGCCAGCCACTCAAGGACCTGGCGAACAGATAACACCAGATGACACTCCTTTGTCTGGGACACGAGCAAATTCCAATCCAATACTGACTGGTAAAATTCACAACCTCGACAATATCTTGCAGCCAGAGCAACCTGGGAATATGGGCGCTTTGTAGTGAAAGATGGCCGCATAAGTGGATCAGCTGGCCTTCGGGTCCAAGAATTAAGGCAGGTACGCGGCCGAAGTCACATGGCCGGCTCGTTTCTGAAAACCACTTCATCGGCAAGGTTTTCAGGTAAAAAACACTGTTAAATAAATGCCAGTGGAGGTCTATATTCACATCTTCGATTCCGGGCTTATGGAGAAGGGTTTCTTTCACATAGGCTGGGGCGTTTACAGAAAGGACCTCTTCATCTGGCTTGAAG
>BTQB01000187.1:0-5467 GCA_036985655.1 Anaerolineae bacterium
ACCGAGATCTACACTCTTTCCCTACACGACGATCGTCCGATCTCCAACCTTCACTTTTGTTCAGAAGCAAACTAATCTGATGAGCTGTAAGGCTTAATCCGTAGCGATTCTTGAACAATGATTCGGTCTCATCTTCAGTGAAGGCCAGTTCGTCTTGATTAATTTCTAAGATTTCTCCGCGAACCCGCCAGTAGGCGCTGCCAGGCAGCTTTATGGGATAGCGTGAGGCTAAAATTATGTGGATATTCTGGGGAAAGCGGCCAATGAGATAATCGACAATTTGGATAGTTTCAGCGCTGTCATTGAGATAATGAGCGTCATCGAGTATCACGTAGACGGGCTCATTAACTTCTACAGTTAGGGAATTGGTCAATGTGTCAATAGCTGAGGACCAAGGTGAATCTTTGACATCTCGTTCCCAACTTTCCAGTAGAGCTAGTGGCTCGTCCGCAATATCAGCAAATAATTTGCTGAAACCATAGATCAGATGAAGTAAGAAGGTAAGCGGATCCGCATCGACTGGATCAAGATGATACCAGACTATTTTGCGATCCTCAGCGTCAAGCTCCGCCAGGGCGGTCGTTTTTCCATATCCCGCACCTGCCTGGATAATTGTCAATCTGTAGTCGCTTGCATCCAGCAGACGTTTCGTTATACGCTCACGATGAAGGGTGTCGCGATGAAGCCGGGGTGGTGCCAGCTTAGTTCGAAGGATTAGTCGATCTTGAAACATAGGCAGAATTAGTGGCCAAACTAATCAATGATTCATGAAATCACGAATACCTTGGCGGGCTTCAGGGGTCGTGATCTGTTGAACAAATAGAAGCCGTTCTTTCTCTAATTTGGCCTCTAACTCGATATCCGCCAGCAATCTCTTGGTAGCGGTGATGCTGCCGGCTTTCTTCTGAGCTAAATGTCTCGCACATTTGAAAGCCTCGGCCCTGATCACACCTGATGGGATAATGTGGTCGGCAATTCCCCAATCTACAGCAAGTCTGGCGCTAATACTTTGATTCTGCATGAGAACGGTCGCTGCTCTTCTGGTACCGATGATTGAAGGTAACATCGCGGTCCAACCGCCATCTGGACTGAATCCCACATCACTATAATAAGGCGTAAAGTTGGCTGCCCTGGTTACCAGGATGACATCGCTTGCTAGTACTATTCCAATTGAGCCCCCCGTGATAATTCCATGAACAGCAGCAACAACCGGACAGCTCAATTCGACAAGATCCAAGATTATTTGATGAAGCAATCCAACAATATGATCCGCATAACTTTCTAAATTATCCAGATTATCATGGAAGCCTTTCATATCAGCGCCGGTTGAAAAAGAGCTGCCATTGGCCTGTAACACAACTGCCTGAATTGAATAGTCATTCCGGACATTCGCTATAGCTGATGAGAGTTGACCTAACAGCGCTGGGATGAGACTGTTGTGTCGATCAGGCCGGTTCAGGGTAATAATTGCTACTTGTTCAACCAGCTCGGTTAATATTAATTGATTCATCGCTCTATATAAGATTGATTCTATCACGTCAAGTAATTACTCTGTAACTGGGATGATTATAATAAGAGAGCTATGGGAAACCAGATAGTGGAACCGACCATGGATCGCCTATACGTTAAAACCTTGGGACAATTTTATGACACCCTATGCCAAGATGATGGCCAATTCGATTGGTAAAGCTATGGCAGGGACATCTGACTCGGCATTAGGTGGCAGAATGGAAGAGGCTGTATCCACTACCATGGCATTTTGGGGCATACCTACAAAGCCTGAACAAACCCGGACTGAAGAAGCGATTGCTGTATTAACGAACCAGGTTTCTTAACTGGCTGATAAGATCGAAGAGTTGGAAACCCAATTGCGATTGGAAAAAGCGGAAGCCGCAACCGAAGAGGAATAAACCCCAAAGACAAAGGCATAGATAGCCAGTGAACAAATTAAAGGAGTGACACAATGAACAACCAAGAGAGTATGATCGAAAATAGCATTAACATCTGGCGCCAATATAGCGAATCACATAGTAAAAAGCTGATTGCTTTATTTAAGAAGAACCTGGAGCAGTCAAAATCGTATCAGGTACAGATGCAGAAAGTCCTAAATCAAATGGTAACAAACCAATATGATTTGATGGCTGAGGGCATAAAAAGCCTGGAAAGCCAAACTACTGAATTTGTGAATTCCTGGGATGAATTGATCAGGTTAGATTCAGAGTAAGAAATATACAGTTCATATCTACAAAACTGGTCCAGTCTTAGAGACAGGACCAGTTTTTTGGTTTTGGTAATAAATCGAATCTAGGACTAACCGCCATCTTGACCAGGCTCATTTTCGTTCTACCATATGAATATGGGCCGATATTTAGGCAGGCAGCCTACTACACTAATTGACCTTCCGGAGGTCAGTTCCAGTCCCCAGGGAAAAGAAGAGGAAGCCTCTCCTCAAAGCGGCCGAGGGCGAGCCCGGGGTTGTGGACGGCTGATTTTTATTTCCATTCAGCTGATGTTGGCGTTGGTCTTTCTGGGATTGGCGTCATTTCTCGGTCTTTATCTGTATCTAAGCAACGAACTCTCAGGCCTCATCGATCAAGTTGCCTATTATCAAGGCCAGGGAGCGGGGGGAACGCCGCGCTTTTATGATCGTCATGGCCGTTTGTTTTTTGAGTTGAAGACTGCTGAAAAACGACGCTGGCTCGATTACCAGGATATTCCAGTCGATATCATCAACGCGACGGTTGCGGTAGAGGATGATACATTTTGGACAAATTATGGCCTTGACCCGGAGGCCATTGCTGCTGCCTTAATCAGCAACTATCGCAATCAACCTACCAGGCCAACCGGGGCAAGTACAATCACTCAGCAGCTGGTAAGGCACATCGCCTTTAGCTATGAAGAACGAATCACACCCAGCTATGATCGAAAATTTCGAGAGATATTCCTGGCATTCAAATTAACCCAAAGACGAAGCAAGCAGGACATCATGACGATGTACCTCAACGAAATTTACTATGGCAACCTGGCCTACGGGATAGAAGCTGCCGCTCAGACCTATTTCAACAAGCCTGCTGTTGACCTGACCCTTGCCGAAGCCGCATTTTTGGCTTCCTTACCGCAATCTCCCCTGAATCTCAATCCATACAGCAACTTCCAGGGGGCAAAAGAGCGTCAGGAATTCGTTTTGGATCTTATGGTTGACGAAGGGATGGTTGGTTTGGAGTTGGCCAAAGAAGCGAAAGATGATCTGCTAACCTTAGCTCCTCTTATAAATATCGATGATGCTGTTTCTTCGGGTCCATTGGAGGCCCCCCATTTTGCTCTCTATGTAAAAGATGAGCTTGAGCGGCGATATGGACCGGATGCTTTAGTGCGTGGGGGATGGCAGGTGATGACCAGCCTGGATATTGACCTTCAACGTCTCGCAGAACAGGCTGCCAGGGATTGGGTCGGAGCCAGAGCACAACAATATGATGTTAACAATGCTTCGATAGTGATCCTAAAACCGGGCACTGGCGAGATTCTGGCCATGGTGGGCAGCCTCGATTATTTTAACGAGGATATCGACGGCCAGGTGAATATCGCCTTAAGTACCCGCCAACCTGGAAGCAGCATTAAGCCTGTGACTTACGCGGCCGCCATGGAGAGGGGATGGTCAACTGGCGATGTTATCTGGGACGTGCCGATTGAATTGGATCTGGGCGATGGCCAGGTGATGGTACCTGTAAATTATGACCAGCGATACCATGGCCCGACTCTCTTTCGAGATGCTCTGGCCAACAGTTACAATATACCACCCGTCCAGCTAATCCGAGATATTGGTGTACCTGCCTTTATAAGCACCGGCCGAAAGATGGGCATTGAATCATTGAAGGAGCCGCCCGGTTACTACGGTTTAGCCCTGACATTGGGCGGTGGTGAAGTATCGCTGTTGGAGTTAACCCGCGCTTATGCTACTCTGGCGAACCGGGGACAGCGGCCGCATCTTACCAGCATCCTGGAGATGAAGGATAGCAAAGATGGCTACGTTTATTCTATTCAGCGGGAACGAATTCCAGCCGCAAATGCTATCGATCCCCGAATCGCTTACATTATCACCGACATTCTGGACGATGACGATGCGAGAGTTCCTGCCATGGGGTATGGAAATGCGCTTGACTTGCCCTTTCCAGCAGCTGCAAAAACAGGGACGACGACCGATTTTCGAGACAACTGGACGTTGGGTTATACACCCGGCGTCGCTGTTGGCGTTTGGGTTGGTAATACCGATGGCCATCCAATGAAAAACTCCTCCGGTTTGCGTGGGGCAGCGCCACTTTGGCGAACCATTATGGAACAAATATACAGCTCTCCTAACCTGATTGAGGATTTGGCAGTAAATGGTGTGCCTGCACTATCTGAATTTCAAATGCCTCCGGGAATCGAGGAAAGAAAAGTCTGTACACCGCGGGGGACCGGAGGAAGTCAATGTACCTCTGCTCGCAAAGAACTTTTCATTGTTGGTGGACCAATTCACGGCGTACAACGCCTGGGATACGTAGCTGATACAATTACCAATCCCGGGGCGTGGACACTAGCGGCCGCTCCCCTGTCCGCGTCTGAAGCCCAGCAAATCGATATGCCGCCAGCTAACTCTGGAATTAGACCCCCAACTCCTACGCTTTGCGTTATAAATTATGCTCGCGTTCCTACAGGCACATCAGTCAGATTGTTTCTTCAAGTGCCGCCATATTATCCTGATGAGGTAGTGGCACGCCGCTGGGCTCAAAGGTATGGCTATAGCATGGCTCCGCATACAGTGTGTCCCGTGAGTACAGGTCGAACAGCTATCGGAAATACCAACCCGGATAATCCAGCAGGCAGCAGCGCGGCCGCGCCTGGTGGGAGTGTATGGCGCATCGATTCGCCAGCGCCTGGAGCTCAGGTCAGCGGCCCCATACCCATCATCGGAACCGCCAGCTTTAATCCTTCCGAAGTGATGTATTACAAGCTGGAAATCGGTAAGGGTCAGAATCCCACTACCTGGACGACCTTAGGAACAACTCACAAACAAGGGGTCATCAACGGTCAATTGGAACTGCTGCAAGCTGATGCTTTAGCTCCGGGCGACTATGTGCTCCGATTAATAGTCGTTCGAAACGATGGCAACTATCCAACGCCTTTCTCGGTGCCAATAACCATCGATCGTTGACCGTCCTGATCCACCACCTATTTTTCCAAAACTTCTACTTGTGTCAGGATCAATTCATCTAAAAGCTGAGTCTGCTCTGCAACTGTGATCAGGACTCTGGTTAGGTCGCTGGGATCATAGAGGCCAATAATCAGATCGTATACTCCCAAAGGTGCGTCAACACTTATGGGAATTATCCTATCTTCAACAATAAACTCCCCTGGCAGCCAGGTCGAAGTCAACCAAGCATCGCCAACGGGTGGGCTGTCAAACTGTCCCCAGATTTGGCCCCCGCTA
>BTQB01000188.1:0-5455 GCA_036985655.1 Anaerolineae bacterium
GGCTGCAATATCCCGCTTAAGAATCGTCTTTCCTTTCCACCTCTCCGGGGAAAGGGAATATATCCGGCCCGGTTAGGCCCGACACGATGCTGCAGGCGGGCTAAAACTTTACGCTCAAATAGTGTCATATAGGCAAATCCAGTGATCGTCAGAAAGGTGATTATGAATCCAACCACTAAGGCCCTGATTGCTACTTCGCTACTACTCATACTTTGCCTCGGATCTATTCCCTCTCTTCTTAGAAAATTCGTTATAGCCCACTAAAAAGAATCAGCACAGTTTTTCATTGCCCCTTGCTCACCAGTTTAAGTCGGATTGGCCCTGAAATCGATCCCGTCCCTCGCAGCAGTGCTATGCCCGACCTGGCTTGTCCATTTACCTCAGCCTGCACCTCAATCTGAAACTTGCCATTTTCAACGACGACCACATCACCATCGACTATTCCTCGACCCCGGGCATCATCAATGTTAATCATGAGGGTCGGCCGGTGAACACGATTGTCAATCAAATTACTTTGATCAATTAGTGTTCCTTTACGATAAAGAGATTGGATAGGTACAACCACAAACTTGTCACTAATCGATTCGGTGATCTCCGGGATATCATAGAGGGTGATTTCCCGCGACTCTGCTTCCGCTGGCCATTGCTGCCCTAATCCCGATTGATTTCTATAGGCGGTTCCACCGTAATAGAGATCATCGCCCCCCACTTTTGGCCACTGCTCCTCACTTTGAGCCAGGCTGCGATAATCCATTCCGCTGTATTGGGCCACTTGATCAGCAATTTCTTTAAAGAGAATGCTGGCTGCGAAAGGTGGTCGGCCCAAGCCAAGCCGTTCGCCTAATTGGGCTAATATTAGCCAGTCAGCCCGGCTTTTGCCCACAGGAGCGATAGCAGGATAAAAGCGTTGGACTCTTCGCTCGCCATTTGTAAAGGTTCCTTCCCTTTCGGCCCAACTTTGGGCTGGCAGCACAACATCAGCTACCTTAGCGCTTTCAGTTAGAAACAAATCCTGAACAACCAGAAAGTCAAGAGCGCCCCTTCCAGCCAGATTTCCATCTCCAACTGGATCCACTCCAACCATATAGAGGGATTTGATCTCGCCGTCTCTCGCGCTGGATAGGATCGATTCAGCGTCCATCCCTCTATCGCTTTGAACCTGGTAACCGGGTCCCAGATCGGGCCGCACACCCATATCCCAGGCGCCCTGAGTATTGGCCTGGGACCAAACTGCGATTAATCCGTTGTTGACCCGGCCTGCGTGATATGTGTCCTTTACCCTACCACCTCTTTTAACCAGCAATAGATTGGCCAACATCCGAACGACAATGTCCGTTTCGTCATATGTCAGGCCCTCTGCCCCGTAAAAAATGACTAAATTATTCGCTTCAATAAGGCTATCAGCAGCCGCATGTATAACATCAGAACTGGATGATCCCGAATTAACTTTGACGGCATTTAACATTTTGTGAACCGTTGACGGCGCCTCTCCGGGGTTGAATTGAATAATATGCTTAGCATATTTATCCAGACGAGTTGATCTGAGATTTAAAACTGTTAGCGCGACGCCCCGTTCAACGGCCTGCTTAACCCGCAGCCACCACACGGGAGCTTCTTCATGTAAATCGCTGGCCACCACGAGTATTGCGTCACCCAGGCCCAGTTCCTTCAGATTGCTGCCGCTGGTGATGCCCGCTTGGGCAACAATGTCACCCCCAGCCATTCTTTGGGGGAATAAATCGATGTTTTTGGATTCGAGTCCCTGGCCAAACACCTTCTGAAATTGATAGAGGTCCTCATTGCTGAGGCGGCCGCCGGCTAATCCAGCAGTTGATGATTTGAACATTTTCAGACGGCCCGCGACCAGGTCCAGGGCTTTTTCCCATGTAGCCTCAACCAGCTCCCCTTCTTCTCGAACCATTGGGTGTTTGAGTCGTTCCGGCGAATCAGCAAAATGATGAACAAATCGGCCCTTATCACAAATCCAAATCTCGTTAACGCTCTCATTTTGCCGCGGCATTATCCGCTTGATCACCGTCCTACCGCCTGATTTCGCTTCTACCCGCGTGCTCATGGTCGTGTTGCAGCCCACCGGACAGTGGGGACAAATGCTGGCCACCTGGGTCAATTCCCAAGGACGTGCTCCGAATCGAAAATCGGCCGTCGTCAGAGCCCCTACTGGGCATATATCGGTCGTATTGCCACTCCAATAGCTGTCGAAACCAGGCTCTGACATTGTCACGATTTCCAGGCTTCGACCCCGATTATGGAATGTTATTACCGGATCATCAACTATCTCCGATTGGAATCTGGTACAGCGCGCACATTGGATACACCGTTCCCGGTCCAGATAGATCAGATCCCCTAGGGGCACGTGTTTATCTTGCTTCTTCTTATCGTTATAATCAAAGCGGCTGGTCCCAGGGCCGAAATTCATTGTCAAATTCTGCAGTGAGCACTCACCGCCCTTATCACATATAGGACAATCCAGAGGATGGCTGGTTAGAAGGAACTCAAGGATATCGTCTCGGGTATCGGTGACAACAGAGCTGTTCGTACGAACAACCATTCCCTCAGCCGCTTGGACCGTGCATCCCGTCAGCAGCACCGGACCAAAGTTAATTTTCGGGTTGCCTTCGTCATCGGTGATCAACTCGCGCGTTTCTCGATCGCGGACAGGCATGCCAATTTCCACCAGACACATTCGACACATGCCCACAGGCTTCATCTTGGGATGGTAGCAAAAAACGGGGATGTCATTGTTTATCAATTTAGCTGCGTCGACGACAACCGTTCCTTTTGGAACGGTAACGGCGACATCATCAATGGTCAGCGTAATTGAATCGCTCATCTCTCTTAGGATTTACCTAGCGTTCATTACTAGAACTGATCGATCGTCTTGGCGTCTTTATCTTTCCCATCATGCCTTTACTTTCTCTATATTCCATTCACTTTCTCTAAGCACAGTTGCCGGGTGGCCATTCAACTTCGCCCTGTACTCTTCTGGAAAGTATTTGATCGTAGACAACACCGGACTGGTGGCAAACTCGCCAAGGGCGCAGAGACACCTGCCCTGCATTTGATGTGCCACGCTTTCAAGCACTTTTATATCCTGCTCCGTGCCTCTTCCGTCAAGGAGTCGTATGTAGATCTTTTCCAGCCAAAAGGTCCCTTCACGACATGGTGTGCACTTCCCGCAAGATTCATGGCGGAAAAAGTGAACAATGCGCATGGCCGCCCATACCATGTCAACCGTCTCGTCCATAGCGATTAATGATGCAGATCCCAAAAGAGAACCATATTCAGCCAGCCCTTCGAAGGTTAGCGGAGCATCTAAGGCCTCCTCGACAATTATCGGAGCAGAACCACCTGATGGGAGTAAGGCTTTAAAAGCTTTGCCTCCCGGTATGCCGCCGCCATACTTCTCGTCAAATACAAGTTCCCGATACGGAGTTCCCATGGGAACTTCATAATTTCCAGGTTGGTTAATATGACCGCTGAGACAGGCGATCTTGGGGCCTGGGCTTTGAGCAGTCCCTATGTTTAAATACCAATCAGGGCCATTAATGATTACTGGCGGCACATTGGCTAATGTCTCGACATTATTAACAACTGTTGGTTTTGAATAGAGACCTTCAATAGCAGGAAAAGGAGGTCGAATTCGAGGTTGGCCGAGTTGCCCTTCAAGAGACTCAAGCAGTGCTGTTTCCTCTCCACATATATATGCCCCTGCGCCGTAGTGACTGTAAAAGTCACAGCTAAATTCTGATCCAAAAATATTTGCACCCAGGGCGTTGTTTGAATATGCATCTTTCAAGGCCGCCTCGAAGGTCTCGGCCGTATGCATAAACTCGCCTCGAAAATAGATGTAAATGGTTTGGGCGCCAATGGCGTAAGCACAGAGAAGTGCCCCTTCGATCACCTGATGCGGGTTATTCTCCAGCAATTCCCGATCTTTAAAGGTCCCTGCCTCTGATTCGTCGGCATTAACAACTACATACTTACGGCCTTCACTCTTTGGAATGAATCCCCATTTGACCCCGGCCGGAAACCCAGCCCCGCCTCGGCCGCGGATATTTGATTTTTTTACGATGTCTATGACCTCTTGAGGTTCAAAGTCTCGAAGAGCCTTCTTTAATCCCTCGTAGCCTCCATTGGCCTCGTAGACTTTGAATTGATGGATATTTTTTACATCGCGATGTCGAAGTAATATATGAGCCATTTTGATTCCTACTTCAACGACCTTTTGAAAGCCTCAACACCAAAATGCTGGGAGCCATCCTCGTCACTGGCGGTCCGAAGCCGGCTGATTAAAGCGTCAAACTTCTCTTCATCGAGCTCTTCTTCATACTTCAAGTTAACCTGCAGCATGGGCGCTTTGTCGCAGGCTGCAAGACACATGACTGTCTTGAGAGAAAACAAACCATCTGGGGTCGTTTCGCCAACACCGATCCCTAATTTCTCGCAAGCCATGTCGACAAATTCGTCAGCTCCACGCAAAGCACAAGGTAGATCGTTACAAATCTCCAGGACATATTTACCAACGGGTTCCTCATAAAAGAGTGTGTAAAAACCCGCCAGCGAAAGCACTTCGGTCGGATCGATGCCGATATTATTGGCGACATCGACCATTGCTTCCCTGCTCAGATATCCATAAGCCTCCTGGGCCAGGTACATCAAAGGTAAAACGGCCGATCGCTTCTCCGGGTACTTCTCCAGAATAGCTTTAATCTCATCACTGTATTTTTCAGAAAGCACAGCTCACTCCTTTTAAGAGGGCCTGGCACGTAAATTAACGGTCGATCTCACCCAAAACGATGTCGATGGAGCCTATGATGGCTACTAGATCGGCCACAAACAATCCTCTTCCCAAAACCGGCAAGGAGGCCAAATTTACATAAGATGGCGTTCGAAAATGAACCCTGGCCGGTTTTGAGGTCCCATCTCCTCTTAAATAGCAGCCAAATTCACCACGGGGCGATTCAATACTTTGAAAAACATATCCTTTTGGAGCGCTAAAACCTTCCGTCCACAGTTTAAAGTGATGGATAACGGCCTCCATACTTCGCCCCAACTCTGCCCTTGGCGGCGGCACAATCTTCCTATCGTCGATCGTTACTGGCCCTTCCGGTATTTTTTCTATGGCTTGTTCTATGATCCGCAGGCTTTGCCGCATTTCCTCCATGCGACAGAAATAACGATCATAGACGTCACCGTTTTTCCCTAGCGGCACCTCAAAATCATACTGGTCGTAATTGAGATAAGGCATCGCTTTACGAACATCATAATTAACGCCTGAACCTCGCAAGCTGGCGCCGGTTAGGCCCCATGCCACCGCGTCCTCAGCCGAAATTACACCTATCCCTTTTGTTCGCTGAAGCCAGATGGGGTTTTTCTTTAAAAGAGCTAAGTAATCTTTTATCCGATCCGGAAAGAAATCTAAAAACTTCCTTAC
>BTQB01000189.1:0-5455 GCA_036985655.1 Anaerolineae bacterium
ATCTTGAATCGTAGAAAACCATAATCGATCTTATCTTTATTTCGCGAATCGCTCGCTTATTGCTGGGATCAAATATTCATCGAACGCCCGGTCTGCATCATATTTAGGTTGCCATTGCCAATCCTTTCGGGCAGCCCGATCATCCAAGTCTCCAGGCCATGTATCGACAATTGCCTGTCGATTGATATCAATCTGGAAAGTTATTTTAGCATCAGGAAAAGATGAGCTCGCTTTTTCCCTAATTTGACCAGCAGTGAGGCTAAAGCTGGTGATATTATATATTCTCCTTGATAGTTTTTCTCTCGGGGCCTGGGAGAGAAGAAGTAATCCCCGTATTGCATCGGGCATCGCCATAAATGGGATTCGAGTATCTTCTCGAACGAAACAATTGTAAGGAACGCCCTTGGCGGCCGCATGCAGCATCTCAGGAGCAAAATCGCTTGTACCGCCGCTCGGCATAGTATAAGCGCTGATCAAGCCAGGAAATCGAAGACATCGAAAATCGATCATTACCGGCCGAATCGCAGCCAATTGATGGTAATTACAGCTGTAGTAGGAGCCTAACAGCTCGCAATACAGTTTATTGCAACCGTACATCGTCGTCGGGTTATTCCACTCCCATTCCCTTACCTTTGCATCTCGCTCCTTTGTAGCTAGATCAGGCATTCCATAGACGGCGATCGAGCTGGGAAAAATGAACTTGACTGACTTCCCCCCTCGCTCAGATTCCTCAGCGGCCAAATGGAGCAATCTCATGGTTCCTTCCACATTCACGTGGTGGGCCATTGAAGGCGCAAATTCAGCTCTGGTAGACAGCAATGCCGCCAGGTGAAAGATCTCATTAAAAGCATATTCGCTGATCAGCCTGGATAACAGATCGCGGTCCAATATATCGCCCTGAACATGATTAACCATCTTGTCCATTTCGTCTGGAAGAGGTCTCAAGTCTAATGTCAATAATCGCTCCCGATTTTGTTCCGCTAGTTTTCTGATTAACGCCTGTCCGATTTCTCCAACTGCTCCAGTGATAAGTGTTACCTTCTTGCGCATTGAATGCTCCTATAAGTCATTTTTTCAATCAGGGCAGTTATAACCCTCCACACAAGCATTAATTTTAACGGAGTTGAGTCCTGTTGCGAAAATATGATTCCGGATGGTAAACTCCTCTGGGTCAGCCACTATTGAAAGGTAAGTGAAGCAATATTTACGGAAATAAGGGCAACAAGCAGCACAATGCGACAGCGAACCATCTTCTTATTTTGGCTTCCCCTCTTCACCAGCTGGCTGCTGATGACCTTGGAAGGTCCGATTGTTAGCGCAGCTATTAATCGTCTGCCAAATGAAATTGTTATGCTTGCGGCAATGGGAATTGTGGTCAGCCTTTCGGTAACTATTGAAAGTCCTATTATCAATATGCTGGCTACCTCTACCGCTTTGTCTAATGATAGGCCATCTTACTTACTTCTACGCAAGTTCACGATACATTGGATGATCTTGTTAACTGGAGTCTCTATCCTCTTAGCCTGGACTTCTCTCTTCGATCTTTTGATTGTAGACCTAATGGGAATCCCTGAAGAGGTTGCTTTTTGGGTCCGTCCTGGTTTGCGAATTATGACATTCTGGAGTGCTGCAATCGCCTGGCGCCGGTTCCTCCAGGGGGTAATGATCCGTTATAACCAGACTCGAAAAGTAGCCTGGGGTACAGTTGTTAGATTACTATCCTCAGGTGGTACTGTCATTGTTTTAGCAACCTCGAGCCAACTTCCTGGCGTCGTCATCGGCTCGCTAGCCCTCATGGCTGGGGTGATTTCCGAAGCAATATTTGCGTCTATCGCGGTGCATCCGATTTTGACTAAAGAACTATCTCCAAGCGGACCAATATCACCGGAGAAGCCGCTTACCTACAAAGGATTGTCACAATTCCACCTTCCGTTGGCGGCAACTTCAGTGTTATTACTGCTCATTCAACCGATGGTCGCCTTTACTCTGGCTCGATCCCCGCAGCCCACACAATCATTAGCAGCATGGCCAATAGTATTCCAAGTTATGCTGGTAGCTAGAGCTGCGGCGTTTGCTTTACCGGAGGTCATTATTGCCCTTACAGATGGGAGGGCAACATTTCTGCCTCTTCGAAGGTTTACTTACACCTTAGTCATTGTGAATAGTGCTGCTATGCTGTTATTTGTCCTTACCCCCCTCTCTGATTTTTATCTGTTGCGAATCCAGGACGCCGATCCAGCCATCGCTAACCTGGCGAAAGATGGCTTGCTAATCTTCCTTCCTCTGCCAGCCCTCGCGATATTAATTTCATGGATACGAGGCTTGTTGATTAATCGACGGGTAACAACAGCAGTAAACGTCGCCATGATCATAAACTTGATATTAACAATAACTATTTTGATCTTCTCGGTCTCGTATCAGTGGCCCGGGATCCCAGGAGCTGCTGTGGCTCTTTCACTATCGGCCGCGGTCGAATTAATTTACATCAGTTGGAGAGTGGGAGGCGCACTGGACTTCCAATTCCGCTGGTTTGAGTTCAGGAAAAATCCAGTTCCAAGTTAAAGGTTGCTAATTAATGATGTTCGAAAATCAGAGGTCAAAGGCACAAATACGAATGCTTACCCTGGGCCCGCTGCAGACAAACTGTTTCGTAGTAGGTTGTGAAGAAACTTACCAGGCGGCTGTGATCGATCCAGCATGGGACGGCCGTTCGATTGTGGCCATGACTGACGAAGATGGCTGGGACATCACTCATATCTTGATTACCCACAGCCATTTTGACCATGTGGGCGGCTTGAGCGATGTTAAAAATGCTACTGATGCGCCAATATACATTCATCCTGACGCTGTTGATATGCTTCGTAGCACAACAATGTCAGCTGCCCTATGGGGGCTTCAAGTGCCTGCTCCTCCCCGACCCGACGAAATGCTGTCTGAAGGTCAGATCATCCAGGTGGGTAATCTTAGCCTTGAGGTGCTATACACTCCTGGACACGCGCCAGGTCATGTTTCGTTCTATCTACCCGAATATCGTATTCTTTTCGATGGAGATGTTCTGTTTCAAGACAGCATTGGACGAACGGATCTTCCGGGAGGTGATCACAATTTATTAATCAAAACAATCAAAGAAAAACTGCTTCTGCTCCCCGACGATACCCGCGTATTTTGTGGTCATGGCCCAACTACGACCATTGGCCAGGAGCGTAAGAGCAACCCATTTCTTTCTGAAAATTTAGGACCTGCCTGGTAGTCATTAAACATTATTTTTTATTGGCTCAATTTCCATTATTGCCGTTTGATGGCGATGGTGTTGGTGTTTCAGTTGGAATAGGCGGAGTCGCTGTTGGCACAGCCCCTTGCCAATAAAAGGAACCTTCCTCGCTGCTAGAGCCGCCAAATGTATAAATAAATTGGCCATCTTCCCTCTGGCCCGTAACCTTTACAATAGCTATCTGCCATCGAAATTGATGTGTTTCTTCTACATCAGGGCGCCATTCTTCCGGAACGAGGAAAGATGTTTGTCTTACGAATGCCCTGAGTGGGTGACTGTCCACATCAGTTAAATCAGTCATCTCCACCATATACCATTCATTCTCGTCCAAATCTTTTACTGCGACCCATTGCAATACTATAGCTTTTTCAGTCGAACTAAACTGCGTATCCGGTAAGGGCAAGAGAAGATTTGGGCCTGCAGGCGGTGGTGTGTTTGTGGGGATCGGCGACGGGCCAGGGGTTGGAGGTAACACACCACTCCGAATTATTCTGGGGATACAAATCTCATCACCTGGCTGTAGGATTGACTGCTCGGTCAGCCTGTTTACAGCAAGAAGCGCTCGATAGTCAACCCGGTTCCGGGAGGCCACTCCAAGCAGTGTATCTCCACCCTTAATTTCATAGAGCGAACAGTCGGTTGGATCGGCGATGATTGTTTGACCACTAACCTCAACGGCGACTGGCACCAGTGGGGGCGTCGCGGTTGGCCAGGGAATTACCAATTGCTGTGAAACCAGGAGGCCTACATCCGGGGCAAGACCATTGGCTGCAGCAATGCTTTCGTTGGAGACCCCATAGCGCAAACCAAGACCAAACATCGTCTCACCTGCGGATACAGAGTGGATTCTTGGAGGTTGAGGAGTATCACTGGGCGGCGGCACTGGGGTCATTGTAGCTGAACTTGTAAGCAGCTCTTGCCCAGAAGGTAAAGGGGTCCAGGATGGAGTAAAGGTTATCGTTGGAGGAAGAGCGGTTTCGGTTGGGATGAATGAAATACCACCTGACGCAGGAAATCTCAGTATAACGGCCGCAATGAGTCCAATAATGATGAAGGCGATAAAGGCCAGCAATAAGGTAATCCGTGACTGCCGTTCGACCATGACGGATTCTATTGTGCCCGGAACAGCATGATCACCTGGCCCCTCGATTAAATCACTTTCATCCTTGATTTGTTGGCTCGTCCGGTCCTCAGCTGCGACTGTTGCTTCATCTGTTTTGCCAACAGCCCCCTCTGAATCATCCAGATCAGCGGCAGAACCGGTGCTAACCACGTGGTCTAACGGCTCCCCGCACATCAAGCAGCGCTCATCACTAGGATCGATGACGCTGTCGCAATAAGGGCAGCGCGCAGGCTGCCCATTTTGAAAATCTGTACTGTCACTCATACAGCGGCGGGCATTATACCAGAGATGAACCTGGCAACAAGAAAAAGGGCTGCGTCCTCTCAGGATACAGCCCTTCGTTCTAATGTTGCCCTAGAAAAAAGCTCTTCTTCGTTGGACCGATATTAAATCTCTTTCATTCCCACTTTCCCCACCGCCGACGCCAAGACCAGAATCTGAACCGAGTCTCGACTGGATCATGGTCTGACGCTCTAAGGGTGGTCGTCGGATCCTCACCTAGCACTGCAGGATAACCAGCATTGAAATGCAGGATGTCTACGCCACCATAGCGCCAAAGCAAGGCCGGGCTGACTAATATGTGGTCTAACACCTGGCTGTTACCATCAAAGACGAAGGTGAAGCGTTCGGCCTTCTTCTCAAGGTTGACCAAATTGAACAGAGGTATTTGACCTGTCCACCCTTGAATTATGCCAACAGGATGATCCCGCTTGAAGTTAGGATCGTTGACTGGTAGACTCGATTCGCCGGGTTCCATAAATTGGAAGTCATTAAAGTCACCAGCAACCATAACTAGTGCCCATTTATCAACATTTAGAATTGAATCCACGAAGTCCCTGACTACGCCAGCTTGACCTTTCCTTTGCACCTCTGACACCCTATTGGCAGGCCAGTTGACGCCGTACAATGGGTCATCCCCTCTCTTGCTCTTAAAGTGATTGCCAATAATGGTGATTTCCTTGCCTTTATATTCAAACACACCCACTAGAGGCTCTCGGCCGGGACTCGGGCTACTCGGCCCAAACCATTCTTCCACACCAGGTCCCGTCATCTGGTAACAT
>BTQB01000190.1:0-5453 GCA_036985655.1 Anaerolineae bacterium
TGAGCATGGAAAAGGGGTACCCATTATAGCGTTGACGGCGCATCAAGGGAACAGGGAGATTGACAGGTGTCTGGAGGCGGGTTGTACAGCGTATCTTTCTAAACCTCTTAGGAAGCAAAAACTTCTTGAGACTATTTGGCAATATTTAAAGGAGGCTAAAAAATGATTGGAGATCATATATGCCAAAAGCTTGATAAATTGTGGACTGAAGAGGCCAGTTTGGAGGAACTGCTGTCCAGTGCAGTGGAGTATGTGCACAATTCCAACCCACGCTTCCATTGGACCGGCATCTACGAACTCTTTCCCGATAATGTTCTGCGTTTGGGTCCATTTATTGGCGCGCCAACCGACCACGTCTTCATCGCGGTTGGTCAAGGAGTCTGTGGCAGTGCGGTGGCAGAAAAGCGCAACAAAAATATCCCGGATGTCTCCAAGGAACCCAATTATCTAGCCTGTTCGAGCTCAACTAAATCTGAACTTGTTGTATTAATCCGCAAAGGTCATACAATCTATGCTCAGATCGATATTGACAGCCATGAGTATGATGCATTTGACCAAAACACTGTCGAGCAGATCGAGATGGTCGCCGACTGGCTGGCCAATGCTTATATGAAGCATCAGAAATCCGGCAGACCACGGGACCTTTTCACAAAAGCTTAACCTCAACAGTAGCACAAAGATACATGAAAAGCCACGGTAAGAAAAAACCAGATGAAGATGTTGACACGCTACGACATAAAGTTGAGGAGTTAGAGCGCTGGTTTCGTATTCAGGATCGTCAGATTCGGGTTCTGGAGCGGGAACGTCAAAAATTTTCTGCGGTGGTCAACCACACCGATGCCGGCTTTTTAGTAGTTGATTCATCGCTGCAAGTGGTCTGGGCCAATGAGGTATTTACAAAGCGTTCCAGCACAGTTAACCACTTCGGTGCCCTACATGGAGTAAGGTGCAACCGTCTGTTGTGTTTGCATAAAGATATTTGCGATATGTGCCCAAGTGCCCAGGCACTAACTTCAGGTGTTGTGGCCCACCATGAGATCCGTTTAGAAATTGAGGGCAAGCCACACCACCTTTACGCCACAGCCATGCCGATCAAATCTCCTGAGGGAAAAATCGACGAAGCGATCATAATGTTGCAGGATATTACCGACCTGGAAGTCTTGCGCCGGTCCCAAGAGGCGTTGCGTAAAGCGCACGACGAGTTAGAACTTCGGGTTAAGGAACGGACGGCTGAGCTTTTAAAAGCCAATGTAAATCTTAAAGAGCAAATTATCGAGCGCAAGCGGGCGGAGAAGGAACTGCGTGAAAGCGAGGGGCGCTACCGCAGCCTGTTTGATGGTGTTCCCATTGGGCTCTACCGAACCACACCGAAGGGACAAATCCTAGAAGCCAATCCAGCTCTTGTTCAAATGTTAGGTTACCCGGATAAGGAAACCTATCTAAAGCTCAATGTAGTTGACGACCTGTATGTGGATCCCGAGGACCGCAAGCTCTGGCAGACTCTGATTGACCGCGATGGGGTTGTGCTCGATTTTGAAGCAAGAGTCCGTCGGCGCGACCAAACGGTCATCTGGATGCGGGACAGTGCCAAGGTCGTCCGGGATGACGAGGGCCGGGTATTATATTACGAAGGGATCTGGGAGGACATCACCCAACGCAAGCAGGCGGAGGAAGATCTGCGGCAAGCCGAGGAAAAGTATCGCACCATCTTTGAAAACGCCGTCATGGGCATCTTCCAAACCACGATTTCCGGGCAGTATCTCACAGCGAACCCAACACTGGCACGGACCTATGGGTATGAATCACCCGAAGAGCTAATGGCAGCCGTCAAGGATCTCAACCACCAATTTTATGTGCAGCCTGGCCGTCGTGAGGAGTTCATTCGCATGGTGGATGAGCACGAAGCTGTGTCGGGGTTTGAGTCACAGGTATATTGCAAAGACGGCAGCGTGATATGGATTTCGGAGAGCGCACGCGCGGTCCGGGATATCAGCTGTAAGTTGATAGGATTTGAGGGCACAACAGTAGACATTACCGAGCGCAAACGGGCAGAAGAAGAAAAGACCAAACTGGAAGCTCAACTCCGCCAATCGCAAAAGATGCAAGCCATCGGAACGCTCGCCGGTGGGATCGCCCACGACTTTAACAACATCCTCTGGGTTATCATGGGGAACACTGAAATGAGCCTGCGTAAATTACCCGGAGACAGTCCGATCCGGACAAAACTGCAAGAGATATTAACCGCTTCGAAACGAGCCCAAAATTTGGTAAAACAAATTCTTATCTTTAGTCGAAAAGAGGAGCAAGAGCGTAAACCGATACAAATTCACTTAGTCGTAAAGGAAGCTCTCAAACTGCTTGAGGCTACTCTGCCATCCACCATCAAGATTCGCCACAACATTGATAAAGACTGCGGGAGGGTTGTGGCTGATCCAACTCAGATACATCAGATGGTCGTGAACCTCTGTACCAATGCTTATCAAGCTATAGGTGAAACCGGCGGGCTATTAGAAATGAGTCTGGATGTTCTTAAAGTCGACTCAGAGACCATTAAGTCTTACCCGGAGTTGCAAGAAGGAAGCTATATAGAATTTACCATTAGCGATACAGGATGCGGTATGGATAAGGCGACCATGGAGCGTATTTTCGAACCATTCTTCACAACCAAGGAGGTGGGTGAAGGAACCGGCCTGGGTCTTGCCACGGTTCACGGTTTTGTGACAAGCCTGGGAGGTACGATAAAAGTCTACAGCGAACCGGGAAAAGGCAGCAAGTTTCAAGTCTTGCTCCCCCGACACGACAGGTCCGGATCTGAGGAACCCATGGCACAATCTAACTTCCGTGACCTCAGAGGGACTGAACGTATTTTGGTTGTCGATGACGAAAAACAGATTGTCGCCATAGTTCAAGACATGCTGGAGGAGCTCGGCTACGATGTTACAACCAAGACAAGTAGCGTGGAAGCGCTCAATCAGTTCAGTGCGCAACCGGACAAGTTTGATCTTGTCATAACTGACCAGACCATGCCTGAAATGACCGGTATAGAGTTGGCCAAGCAAATGCTGCGCATCCGGCCTGACATACCTGTAATTCTTGCTACGGGCTTTAGTAAAATGATCACAGAAGAGAATATTAGAAACAGTGGCATCCGTGAGTACTTGAAAAAACCCATCGTTTTCCACGATTTGGAAAACGTTGTCCGAGACGTGCTGGATGACAAAAAAATTAAAAGAAATGAGATCTTTTTATGACACGAATTCTAGTCATAGACGATGAACCTCAGGTAAGAACTATGCTCAGGGAAATACTTGAGGACGAAGGATACGAGGTTGTTGTCGCTGTGAACGGTAACGAGGGCTTGAAACTCTACCGCAATGAACCAACAGACTTAGTCATCACAGACATTATCATGCCTGGGAAGGAAGGACTGGAAACTATCAAGGAGCTCCGAAAAATCAGCCCGGATGTTAAAATCATTGCTATCTCCGGAGGCGGTCGAGTCGTGCCGAAGGATTACCTGCAAGTGGCTCAGGCCTTTGGCGCCCAACGTGTGTTCAATAAGCCAGTTGAGTATAATGAATTACTCAGTACAATTGCAGAACTCGTTAAGTGACAATCTGCTTATCGTTTGATTTCGAAAGATACCAACTCTCAATCACCACTTTTACAATTGATAAAGCTTAAGTGAACACTTTTGCCTTCAGTGCATGAATATTTCGTTGCGCTACGCCCAATCTTTCTAGACGATAGCGTAATTTGCCACGATTGATTTTCAAAAGGCGTGCTGCCTGACTTATATTACCTTCGGCTTTATCCAATGCACTTAAAATTATATCCCGTTCAATCTCTTCTAAAGAGATTCCCTCCGCTGGTAAATCAAACTTGGTGAATTCTGTTATAACTTGAGTAACTTTTTGCTTGTTATTTTGCGGTGTCTTTCCTGTTTCTCTCTCTAAATCAATCGATATATGTTCTGCTTCAACCCAACTGTCAGATTCAACCAAAACAGCTCGCTCGATAGCATTTTTCAACTGTCGAATGTTGCCAGGCCACGGATACTCTATTATCAGTTGTCTTGCCGAACTTGCTAATCCTTTAACCTGGCGGTCATATTCACGATTGAAATGGTCTATGAAGTGTTGAGCCAAGATAAGGACATCGTCGCCCCGTTCGCGTAAAGGGGGAACGTAAATTTGACATACATTCAAACGATAGTATAGGTCCTCGCGAAATTTGCCTTCCTGTACAGCCTTTTTCAGATCTATATTGGTGGCTGCAATGATTCGGGTCGATACGCGGATCTCCTCTATACCACTGATGCGACGAAATCTTTTATTTTCAACCGCTTTTAAAAGTTTAATTTGAAAGTTAGGGGTGGTGTTACCTATTTCGTCTAGAAAGATAGTGCCTCCGTTCGCTAATTCAAAGAGACCTTGTTTTCGCATGTCAGCACCGGTAAATGCGCCCTTTTCATAACCAAATAGCTCAGACTCAAGTAATGTCTCCGGGATGGCACCACAGTTAATGTCAACAAATGGCTGAATCGCTGAGTTACTCAGATTGTGAATCAGTTGGGCCACCATTTCCTTCCCAGTACCACTTTCTCCAATAATGAGTGTAGTAATAGAAGAGCTTTTTGCAATTTTTTTGGCGGTTGCAATTAGTTTCTTGATTTGAGGAGATTCGCCAATAATTTCTTGTTCAATTTTATTAAAATCCGTTTCTGAATTTTCCATTTCTCTATTCATTTATGGTAGTTTACTTCACCGTTCCATATGGAAATTTGTTTTTGTCGCTATATATTATTATCGTCTAACAGAAGGTTACCTTGAATAAACAACCTGCCCGGATACCGAAGATGAATTAGTCTCTTGGACTGAGGGCAACACGAAGCCCGTCACTAATCAAGTTAAAACTCATGACTGATAACACAATAAAAATTCCAGGAAATGTTGAGATCCACCAGGCACGCAATAGGACTTCGCGACCGTCGTTTATTATGTTCCCCCAGCTTGCCGTTGGCGGTTGCACGCCAATCCCAAGAAAACTCAATGCCGATTCCAAAAGGATTACATCGCCGACCTTGAGAGTAGCTGCTACCATAACTATAGTTAGGCAGTTTGGGATTAGATGTCTAAATAGAATGCGTGAATGACTAAATCCAAGCCCCTTAACTGCCAAAATGTAATCTCTTTCCTTAATTGAGAGCACCTCCGCTCGAACAATTCGAGCCGTCTCCATCCACCCGGTTAAACTCAGTATTGGTATTAAATACCAGCGATTCATATCAAATACAGCAACAATGGATAATAAGAAAGATAGAAGGGAATGCCAGCAAGAAATCCAAGAATCTCATCATAACGGCATCCGTGAGACCACCAAAATATCCAGAAATTGTTCCGTAGATAAGCCCCATGGTTATCGAGAGAATGACTACACTAAACGCAATGGTT
>BTQB01000191.1:0-5424 GCA_036985655.1 Anaerolineae bacterium
ACAGTTATATTATTCAGAAAAGCTCGATGAGAAGTCCAAGAAAGAGATTGTACAGCTGGCAAGTGAAAAAAGAACTGGGAGTGGAATCGATGAAGCTAGCGGCCGAGGGCATTATTGGGCAGCATGATTTTGGAGCTTTTGGACAAGCGCCCCAAGGTACCAACACTATTAGAGAGGTGTTTAGTGGCCTGTGGCGCCGTCGAGGAGATTGTGTTCAATTTGATATAGAGGCGAATGCATTTCTATATCGGATGGTCCGGAGTCTTGTTGGTACGATGAAGCAGATCGGTGAAGGAAGCTGGACGGTTGAAAGGTTTAATGAAACATTGGAATCGGGTGAACGAAATCAGGCCGGTCAATCCGCGCCAGCACACGGATTGTTTTTGATGTCCGTAATGTATTAGATTTTGCTGCTAGGAGAAAATAAGATGAAAAAGACCTACGTTACAAAACCAGCTGAAGTTGAACGAAGCTGGTTCGTGGTCGATGCTGAAGGGAAGACGCTGGGAAGATTGGCCACAGGAATTGCCCAGATTCTCCGTGGAAAAAACAAACCCACCTACAGCCCATCGGTTGATTGCGGGGACTATGTCGTAGTTATCAACTCGGAAAAAATTCATGTGACCGGTCGGAAAAAAGATCAGAAAGTATACTATCGTCATTCGGGTTACTCTGGTGGATTGACCGAAATCACTCTCCGCCAACAGCTGGAGACTTATCCGACACGGGTTTTGGAATCAGCTGTCCGAGGGATGCTTCCAAAGAATCCATTAGGCCGGAAGATGTTTAAGAAGCTGAAAGTATATGCAGGACCTGAACACCCCCATGAGGCCCAGCAGCCGTCCCAGTTAGAGCTTTAGGAGAGAAGTATGGAAAATTTAGACCGCAAATATACTGAAGGCATCGGCCGTCGTAAACGAGCATCAGCGCGAGTTCGCATATACATCGATGATGAATCAAATGGTAATTTTATTGTCAATGATAAAGATGTAAAAAATTTCTTTCCTCGCCTGGGAGATTTAGACACGCTAATGGGCCCATTGGTCGACTCTGGATTTGAAGGAAAGGCTGATGTTACAGTCCTGATCCACGGTGGGGGTATCACTGGTCAGACGGACGCGGTCCGCTTGGGTCTTGCAAGAGCCTTGATTAAGTATGATGAAGACCTGCGCAATACCTTGCGTGCAGGGGGCCACTTAACAAGAGATCCCAGGGTTAAGGAGCGAAAAAAACCAGGTCTCAAGCGAGCTCGAAAGGCGCCAACCTATACAAAACGATAACGCCATATATTTTTGTAAAAATCAAAGAACTTAATAATTCACTCTATGTTTGCAAAAGACCTACCACTAAAGAAGTTGTCATACCTGCGAAGGCAGGTATCCATCTTTCCAGACAGAGTGGATTCCCACCTTCGCGAGAATGATAAGCAAAAAGTGCAAACAAAGTGAATTCATTTGGCTAGAGTCACCAAGAATTAACTTAATTTATGTAACAGAGGGCGAGACCAGTGGACTCGCCTTTTTCCTTTATTCTTAAGAAGCTCACCTGCGGAATTATGTCGATTATAATTCTTGGATTAGGCCCAGGGGATCGTCGTTACCTCACTTTGGAAGCTAACGCGGTATTAGCGGACGCCCAGAAAATATATTTGCGGACAGCTCGTCACCCAGTGGTCGAAGAACTGCCAGACCATCTCAGATTGGTTGATTTTGATAGTTTATATGAAGAAGCAGAAAGTTTCAGTGAAATATATCATCAGATTGCCAATGAAATCATCGACCTGGGTAGGCTGGCAGCTGACAGCGATCAGGAAATTATATACGCAGTTCCAGGCCACCCCATGGTTGGCGAGACCACCACTTCGTTAATCCTGGAGCAAGCTGAGCGCGAATCTATTCCGGTTAGAATAGTATTGGGGTTGAGTTTTATCGAACCAACTTTGAGCCTCTTAAAAATTGATGGTTTAGACGGGGTTCAGTTGTTTGATGCCCTGGAGGTGGCTGGGTATAATCATCCACCGCTAAACTGCGATAGGCCTACCTTGTTGGCCCAGCTGTACAGCAGGCAAATTGCCAGCGAGCTAAAGCTGTCGTTGATGTCGACATTTCCAGATGATCATGAGGTGGTGTTGGTACACGGGGCAGGGACAATAGACCAAATGGCCGTTCCAACTCCGCTTTATAAAATTGATCGGAGCAGCGATCTATCTCATTTAACTTGCTTATTTGTCCCCCCATTAAAAGAGCCGGGATCGTTAACGTCTTTTGCGGAAACAGTCGCAATTCTCAGGAGTCCCGATGGCTGTCCATGGGACCAGGAGCAAACCCCCCAAAGTTTAAGAAGCGGCCTTCTCGAGGAGACGGGAGAGGTTCTCGCAGCGATCGATGCTGGTGATCATCAGGCCTTGTCGGAGGAACTGGGCGATCTGCTTTACCACATAATAATGCAAATACAGATGGCCAGTGAAGACGGTCTCTTCAAATTGAGTGAAGTAATTGGGGGAATCGATGCCAAATTAAAGCGCCGGCATCCCCATGTTTGGGGTGATGTTGAGCTGTCAAATAGCGATGAGGTAATTCAAACATGGGAGGATATTAAATCCCAGGAGAAAACCAGGTGTGATTCAATTCTGGATAACATTCCAGCAGCTTTACCTGCCCTGGCTCGAGCCCAGATGATTCAACATCGTGTAAAGGGAGTTGGCTTTGATTGGCCGACGATTGGTGGTGTATTTGATAAAATAGAAGAGGAAATTGAGGAACTAAATTCTTCTTTGGATGATAGTGAGAAGGCAAGAGAGCTGGGTGACCTTTTTTTTGCCCTTGTTAACTGGTCGCGATGGCTTGGTCTGGATGCGGAGACCGTTTTGAGAGAGGCAAATAGCCGGTTTGAGGATAGATTTCGGCGATTAGAACTTATGGCGACCACTCAAATGGTAGACCTTACAGACCTGGATATTGGTGAACTTGAATTATTGTGGGAAACTGTCAAAAGCTTCGAATTGCATGAAGATGGCTAACAAATTAAGCTAGTAGTAAGATCCGTTCTCTTATAGATAAAAGAAGGATTATCTAAAGTACTCTGTTCCTCAATCGGGTGTTCGTGTGACTGGTATAGTTGATACTGTCCTCTTAATAGCGGCGATAATCTTCTTCCTTATTGGGATTTTTTTCCTTCTCCGGGCACTGCAGTCACGCATGAGCATTACTGCTCTATCTTATGGTGTGGCCAGGCAAGAAGCTCGACAAGTCATGTTGGCAAATATCGCCAGAGGTATCTTTTTCCTTATCGTAGCCCTGATTTCGTTTGCAATTATGAGCTTGGTTTCATCATCTGACCCAGACGAACCAACCGTGGTTCTATCCCCAACAGCAGAGTTAAAACCTTCAGTAACAGCCGTGTTTACACCGACGGCCGAGGACACAGTTGATGCAGATACGCCTACTGTAACAGTGACAGAACCATCGCGAACACCATTTCCCACGGATACGCCTGAACCAACCAATACACCGATTCTTCCATCAGTCGTTGTAAACAGCCCCAATGGATTGTGGCTGCGGGAATCTCCGGGTGGCGATCAAGAGCTTGAGCTCCTTCCTGATGGTTCGGTACTGATATTATTACAGGGGCTGGAGACAGCGGATGGACTAGAATGGCAGGAAGTCAGAACGCAGGCAGGAAATATCGGGTGGGTGGCTGTGGAATTTATTGTTTACAATCAATAGCTTCCCCTGTTTGTTAGAGGGCGACTCTATCTGCACAGATTTATTTCAACCTTGAATATTTAATCCCAACAGCGCAAACAATAACTGTCATATAGAGCGGCGTGAAAAATCCACAGGGTCAGCAGGTCCTACCCATTTTTCACAGGGTGCCTGTGCTTCTAAAGCGAAAAGCAAAAATTTTGCTATTTTTTAGGAATATTTACAGTCCATATGACCATATCTTTAATTACCATCGATGTTTGTTCTTTTCTAATCCATAGATTTTCGCTAGCTAGCTGTTTGAAGGAGCTGAAATTAAGGCTTTTTGAGCCCACCATAAGTCCATTTATAATCTTTATATGCCCACTGAATTAATGATCCCGACCAGGATGTCCTGGCCTTGCAACTGGCATGAAATCTTTGATCGAGACGGTCCTCTTCTTCTTGAGATAGGTTTTGGCAATGGCCAGTTTCTGGTGAACCTGGCGTCTAGACAGCCAGAAGCTGGCGTCATCGGAGTTGAAATTTCGTCCCCTTCAATTAAGAAAGCCCTGAATCTGATCGAAGAATCTGGTATCGACAACGTCAGAATAATACGCGCTCAAGGCCATCTCGCTCTTTGGACTCTATTTGAAGTTGGTTTAATCCAAGGGGTCTATATAAATTTCCCAGATCCATGGCCAAAGGCAAAGCACCATAAGCGGAGATTGATCAACCATAAATTTTTACATTTGTTAGCAACAAGAATGGCCAGAGGCGCTTTTATAGATATAGCGACAGATCACCGTGATTATGCTCTCTGGATAACTGAAGAACTGGAACGAAGCTCATATTTTTCTAGCCGGTTAAGCTTTCCTTATGTCCATAAGGAGCCTAACCGCAAGCCGACCAAGTATGAACTTAAAGCCCTGACTGGTAACTCAAAATGTTATTTTTTCAAATGGCAACGAAATCAGGTTTCTGCGCCCAATTCATTCCTCATACCTAAGGAATTCCCAATGCCTCATGTAATAATGGATATGGAGATAAGTATTAATACGATCGCCGAGAACTTGGTTCCATTTAAAAGGCATGATGGTGATGTAACAGTTCGAATAGTTGAAATTTTTAGATCAGTTCGCTCCAACACGATATTATGTGACACCATTATTTTGGAGTTACCTCTCGAACAACGAATAATGGTTGGGTTGTCCAGGAGAGAAAGAGGAGATCTTATCATTCAGCTGCATGGAACGGGTCAACCGCGGCCGACAGCTGGTGTGCAGATGGCAATTCGCTTTATAGCGGAAGAGATAAGGAAACTTGATCCTGAATCGTCCATCATCCGCCACAATCTAGGAGAATGGTCAAGTATTGACTAAAGTTAAATGTTTTTGGGGTTTGCGCCCTCAGCCTGTTCTTGACGAATCATTCTGAAGACCGGCGAGGGTTTTGAGGTGGCGTATCAAGTAGATTGCTCCCAGAGCTCCCCCCCTCTGAATTTTCCCCCAGCAACCGATATTGCGTCAGCACTGATTGTCAGTCTTAATGAGCAAAAATAAAGCATATATGCCGACGACGCGCTACTATGCGCTTCTGGCTTGCCCATCCAGAGATGCCGTGATGGTAACATGCCCGGTGATGGTGGAGATTAACTCTGCAGCAAATTTTAGAACTTTCTCCACCTACTATAATACGACAAGATCAATTCGTTGTCTGTAGGCAAAACGCTCACTTTTCT
>BTQB01000192.1:0-5418 GCA_036985655.1 Anaerolineae bacterium
GCCGCGGCGCCCGAGGAAATACCCACCAATAGGCCTTCTGTTTTTGCCAGTCGCCGGCACATCTCAAAAGCTTCGTCCTCGGCAACCAGGAATATCTCGTCAATCAACTCCCGATCCAATGTTTCCGGGACAAATCCGGGCGCCGTTCCCATCATACGGTGAGGCTGAAATATTCCCTGGGATATCGTAGGCGATTCCTTGGGTTCCACCCCAATCAGCTGTATATCCTCCTTCATCTCCTTCAAGTACCGGCCTGCCCCACAGATGGTGCCGCCAGTACCGAGACCCGCCACCAGAATATCGATTTTCCCCTGACTGTCATTCCATAATTCCGGCCCGGTAGTCAGATAATGGGCTTTGGGATTGGATGGATTGACATGCTGACCCACATAGAAATAATCAGGATTCTCGGCCAAGATCGCCTTCAGCTCTTTCCGCGCTCCAACGGTTCCCTCATTGGCCGGCGTTAGCACTAGCTCAGCGCCAAAGGCTTTCAATACGCGTCTCCTCTCTATACTCTGAATTTCAGACATCACCAGGATTGCCCGGTAGCCCTTCAAGGCAGCGATAAAGGCGACAGCCATACCAGTATTTCCACTGGTAGCTTCTATAAGAGTGCTTCCAGGCTTTAACTTCCCTGACGCCTCTGCATCTTCGATTATCTGCAGCACCGGCCGGTCTTTTAAACTGATCGGATTGGTGAATTCACATTTTGCTAACACCATTTCTTCCGGGGCTATCCGGCCGAGACGTAACAGAGGGGTGCTGCCGATCATCTCGATTAAACTCTCATGATACTTCATAACGAAAACTCTATTCGGCACCTTCTAAAAATTCTTTGATTCGGCGATCTTGAAGCTTTGCCGGCCGCCAGACCTTGCCCAATAACGGAGCTACTCCTCGAGATCTTTAATAAAATCAGCAATGGCTTTCCCAAGCTGATGCGGGGAATCCTCCTGGACAAAATGATGTCCAGGCACATTTACTTCCTCCTGGTTTACCCAGGTACGGCAGTAATCACGCATCCTTGGCGAGAAGAAGCCCGGTATAACATTGACAAAAAGTTTAGGCATTATGCTGGTGGGCAGCCATTGTGCATACTCTGAAACGATTTCATATACATCGGCCGGATTTCCCTCAATTGGTATCTCTCGTGGCCAGGTGAGGGTCGGTCTGCGTGATTCTCCGGGTTCGAGGTACGGCCGGCGATAATTGTCCATTTCTTGTTTCGTCAGTCCTCTCTCGACGCTGGCAGGTAAGACCCGTTCCACAAATAGATTTCCCTCCAAAATCAGGCGATCTCCTCTTGGCGATCGGATAGCTTTGAAGATAGAGCGTGATTCTTCCGGCCAATTCTCCCAGGTTATGGGCGCTACCAGGGCCTCCATGTAAATGATTGCTCTGACCCGGGCCTGGTGCCGGTAGGCCCAATGAAACCCCAGGGCCGAACCCCAATCGTGAATGACCAGGGTTATTTTGCGATCCGGTGCTAAAGCTTCGATCCAGGCATCGAGATATCGAGCGTGATCAACAAAACGGTATGAACCGCTCCCTGATTTTCCTGATTCACCCATTCCAATCAGGTCCGGTGCGAGACAGCGGCCCAGATCGGATACGTGTGGAATAACGTTTCGCCAGAGGTAAGACGAGGTAGGATTTCCGTGTAAAAAGATAACAGGCTCTCCCTGTCCCACATCAATGTATGCTATTTCAGAGTCAAGGGTTGATTTTCGCTGACGAACAAAAGGATCTTCGGCTGGAATTACGCTTCGATGTCCACTCTCTTCCATATGGTTCTCCAGACTGCATCATCATTAAGAAAAAAGCCGCCTCGCCGCGATGATTGTAGAATGATGAAGGAATTTAGCAATGTAAATGCCAAAATTCTATGACCAAATGCTACCCACTTTCCCTATAGTTGGCGTATAATGGTCTTTGCAGCAGGAGCAAACCCTGGTTTTCAATAAAAGCACAGATAGGAGAATCCCTCATAATGAAAAGCATTCAGCAGACAGTCCGCGACATGGTCGGCAACAACGACGAACAAGAGGTTCTTTGCGAACATATCGCATCGATTAAAGATGTAACTCCCAGCAGCGAAGGTTGTGAGGAATGCTTGCAGATCGGCGATGAATGGGTTCACCTACGATTGTGTTTAACTTGTGGTCATGTTGGCTGTTGTGACAACTCCAAGAACCGGCACGCCACCAAGCATTACCGTTCCACCAGCCATCCTGTAATCCAATCATTCGAACCAGGAGAGGATTGGATTTGGTGTTACGTTGACAGGAAATTAAAGAAGTAATGTTATTGACTCCCTACCTTCTGGAGCACTTATCGGGAGTAATCAGCTTCATATTTATCAATAAATCCATTGTAGATAGGGCCCTCATAGTTACTGACATCTCTATGTCCTACCAAAAAGATAAAGGACAACTGAATAGATCTATTTTACGGTGACCTATCCCTCAAGGATGCGCAGATAAGCAAGAGTAACCACAAGCTATGATGATCAAGGCAAAGCTCCTAGCTGATAACAAGGATGTGGCAAAGGCAGGTGCGACATTTAGGCAGCTGGGTAATCAGGAGTTTTAGGAGTCAACAACCCTTGCTAAAGAGGAGATTCACTTCATTATCAGCCAGATTGATAACCAAGATTTGAGACAATCATTTATTGCTCTTCCCCAATTAGGTTCATTTATTCAGTAAAAGGTTTAACACAATGCCAAAACCAATTATTTTAACCGTTGACGATGAAGTTCAGGTCCTTAATGCCATCGAGCGCGATCTTCGAAGCTATTTTGGAAGCGACTACAGGATAGTTAAGGCTAGTTCGGGCGCCGATGCGCTTCGAGCAGTTCAACAATTTAAGAAACGCAATGTTCCTTTGGCCCTCTTTTTGGCTGATCAAAGAATGCCGCAGATGACAGGCACGCAGTTCCTCTCGGAAGCGCGGCAATTTTATCCAGATGCACGCAAGGTCCTCTTGACTGCCTACGCTGACACAGAGGCAGCGATAACCAGCATCAATTCCGTGGGTCTTGATTATTATTTGATGAAACCGTGGGACCCACCCGAACAAAACCTATATCCGGTGCTGGACGATATAATCAGCGACTGGTGGGCGACCGTACCCCTGCCATACGATGGCATTCGGATCGCTGGCACATTATGGTCAGCGACATCCCATAATGTTAAGGATTTCCTGGCCAGAAACCGTATTCCTTACCAGTGGCTGGATGTTGAAAAGGATAGTGAAGCAGCCCTTCTGGTCGAGTCCAGTACTTCAGAGCACCGTCAATTTCCTGTTGTTTTCTTTCCCGATGGCGCTGTCCTGGAGAACCCTGACATCGCCACACTTGCGGATAAGGTAGGCCTTCGAACAGAAGCTTCGGAAGACTTCTACGATCTGATTATCATTGGCGCCGGTCCGGCTGGATTAGGCGCTGCAGTATATGGCGCCTCCGAAGGACTAAAGACGCTTATGATCGACAAAGAAGCGACGGGAGGACAGGCTGGAACAAGCTCTCGAATTGAAAATTATCTTGGCTTTCCTAAAGGGTTATCGGGCGCTGACCTGGCTACCCGTGCTACTGCTCAAGCGCAAAGATTAGGCGCCGAGATATTATTAGCCCGGGAAGTGGTCAAGGTTCGAGTAGAAGAACCGAACCGCTACGTATTGCTGAGTGATGGCACAGAAATTGGCTGCCGGTCTCTGATTGTCGCCTCTGGGGTTACCACCAGAAGGTTGAAAGCCCCGGGCATTGAGAGATTGACCGGCGCTGGCGTCTATTATGGCGCTGCTCTTACCGAGGCTGCCTACTATCGAGATGATCAGGTTCATGTGATTGGCGGCGCTAATTCTGCGGGTCAAGGCGCCATGTTTTTCGCTCGCTACGCTTCCCAGGTTACTATGTTAGTTCGCGGCAGCGATCTAACCAAGGGAATGTCTCAATATCTAGTTGACCAAATTGGAGGCACGGAAAACATCGACGTTCAAACTCGAAGCGTCCTGGCTGCGGCCCATGGGGAAGATCGTCTTGAGTCGCTGACCGTGAAAAATACAGAAAGCGGTGAAGAGAAAATTGTTGAGTCATCGGCCGTATTTATTTTCATTGGCGCTGTCCCTCATACTGATATGGTCGCCGGTGTCGTTGAACGAAACAACGCTGGTTTTATTATTACTGGTCAAGATCTGATAAGGGACGGTAAACGACCCAAGGTCTGGACTCTCCGAAGAGACCCTTATATGTTAGAAACCAGCGTTCCCGGCATCTTCGCTGCTGGTGACGTGCGCCAGGGGGCGGTAAGACGCGTCGCTTCTGCTGTTGGTCAGGGGGCCAATGCTGTAAGCCAGGTTCACCACTATTTGCGAACAGTCTAAAAAGCCAAGCCCTTGTTCAGAGAGGTATTGAAATGCACGAATTTCTAAGAAAAGTTCCCCTGTTTTCTAACCTGTCCGACGAGGACTTGGACAGATTATGTCAAATGATTGAAACGATTGATCTCAAAGCTGGTGAAATTCTATTCGAGGAAGGCAGTCAGGGGGACAAAGCTTACATTATTCGAAAAGGCGAGCTTGAAATCCTGAAGGTTTCAGGGAGTCGAACTATGCTCCTTGCCGTACGCGGCCCTGGGGAGGTTATTGGCGAGATGGCCCTGGTTGAGAAAAAGCCCAGAATGGCCACTGTCAAGGCTAGGGGCGATACACGGCTGCTGTCAATCAATCACGAACAACTTGAAAATCTGATTAAGTCGAGTCCATCAGCGGCCGAATCAATGTTCTACACCGTAATGGAACGTTGGCAGAACAATTTCGCCAGGTTAAGACAAAGCGAAAAGATGGCCCAATTAGGAACATTAACTGCTGGCGTCGCCCACGAGCTCAACAATCCCGCCGCTGCGGTGAGCCGGGGCGCAGAGCAGCTGGAGACCATTATGGCTGACATGGCTTGGATCTACAGCGAAATGAGCCAGACCGATCTGACTGATAAACAGATCCAGATCTGGCAAGAAATGACCGATAAAGCAAAGGAACAGGCCAGCAAACCCCCTGAACTCGATGCGCTGACCCGCAGCGATCTTGAATACGAGATGGAAGAGTGGCTGGAGAGTCAAGGGGTCGAAGAATGTTGGGTTGCGGCCCCGTCGCTGGTCAATCTCAGGTTTTCCCAGGAAGATCTTGAGGCAATTGCCTTAGAATTCTCGGCCGATCAGCTTTCGATATTGGTCCAATGGTTGACTGCTACCTACAATGCCCACAATCTTTTTGCTGAACTTAAACAAGGCGCTAACCGTATTTCAAGTATCGTCAAAGCCTTAAAAACTTATAGCTACCTTGACCAGGCGCCGGTGCAATCTGTTGATATTCATCAAGGCCTTGATGACACTTTGCTCATCTTGGCTCATAAACTCAAG
>BTQB01000193.1:0-5418 GCA_036985655.1 Anaerolineae bacterium
GAGTACGCTGGCGCAGCCAATTCATCAGGAAGCGGATGCAGGCATAACCAACAACGGCCGCGACGGTGAAGGTTACCAGCAGAAACGGAACCTGGCTTGAGACATCTGGCGCCTGGGATAGATCCACGATGGAAAGCAGCCCAGCACCGGCTATCGCCGGCACCCCAAGCAAAAAACTGTACCTGGCAGCAGATGGTCGATCCAGCCGGCGGCCCAAACCGGCCGCGATGGTAACGCCACTGCGTGAAATGCCCGGAAGTAGGGCCAAGGCCTGCAGCAGTCCAATTATGGAGGAATCGGCCCAGGTCATCCTGGAGATGGGCTTGTCACCGGTAACCAGCCGCTCGCCAATCACCAAGATGATACCCGTTCCTATCAGCAGAAAGGCGGCCGTGGACGGCCGGCCCAAGAGAGCGTCCAGGAAATCGTTGAACAGCAACCCTGCCAGAACCGCCGGTATCGTCCCAACGACGATGTACCATCCTAGCCTCGACTCTAGAGAATCCATGAGCTGCCACCGGCGAAGTCCACTGATAACGCCAGTGAAAATTGACCATAAATCACTATAGAAATAGGTAACAACAGCAACCAAGGTTCCTAGATGAGCGATAGCTATGGCGTTGAGATTAGGTTCAGCCAGGTTAAAGAGACTAGGGATGAGGAGAAGGTGGGCGGAACTGGATACCGGCAGGAATTCCGTTGCACCCTGGATAATGCCCAGGATAATCGCTTCGAAGTAGGTCAAGGCAAACTCAATATATTACGTTTTTCGATCGCTAACAAATCCCCACATCAGCTTAGAAGCTGAAATAATTATCTAGTGCCTGCCTTCAGGTAGTGGAAAATGCAAATCGGGATAATCAGAGAAAAACTTTTGGCTAAATTTGCTGATCTCTCCATCGATTATCGCTTGCCTAATTTCCCTAACAAGATCGGTAAGAAAATAAACATTGTGGGTACTCAATAGAATATGGGCTAGGATTTCATTCGCTTTAACCAGATGCCTGATATAGGCTCTACTAAAATTTGCGCAAGCATAGCATCCACAGGATGGTTCCAGCGGGAGAGAATCCGTCCGGTAACGATGATTATTAAGCTTCAGACGGCCGCCAGGGACCATCGCCGTACCATGCCGGGCCAGCCGAGTGGGTAGGACACAATCAAAAATGTCAATGCCCCGCAAAACACTGTTGACAATATCCTCAGCTGTTCCGACTCCCATTAAATATCTGGGCTTATCCTGGGGCAGGAGGGGATCTAACAGTTCCAGGGTGCGAACCATCTCGCTCTTTGATTCGCCCACAGACAATCCTCCAATAGCATAGCCCGGCAGGTTGAGTTCAGCCAGAAACCACGCACTTTCAGCCCTTAGATCTGGGAAGACGCCGCCCTGGACAATCCCGAAGAGAGCTTGATCATCTCTAGAGTGGGCTTGCAGGCATCGAACCGCCCAATCATGTGTTCTTTTAAGCGAGTTCTTTACATAATCATAATCTCCAGGAGGGGGACACTCGTCAAAAGCCATTATGATATCTGCCCCCAGGTTTTCCTGAATACCGATGCTAATCTCAGCAGTAAATCGATGGCGGCTCCCATCAATATGGGATCTGAAGGTTACACCGTCCTCGTCTATCGTCCTGGATTTACTAAGGCTAAAGACCTGGAAACCACCGCTGTCAGTCAGGATTGGCCCCTCCCAGCCCATGAAAGTATGGAGACCACCCAGTTCTCGAATTAGATTATCTCCAGGCCTCAAATAAAGATGGTATGTGTTGCTCAGAAGGAGGGAGACTCCAAGCGTTTCCAAATCGGAAGGTTTAAGGGCCTTAACAGTTGCTTGTGTGCCGACAGGGGCAAAAACAGGAGTAAGAATTGGCCCGTGGGGGGTGTGAAACCGCCCAGCTCTCGCCCCTGAACCGGGATCGAGGGCCAATATGTCAAATTCAAACATATTTGGAATTATACCTGCCGTAATAATCCAGCACACTCTTCAGAGTTCGGTTTCAAGGTCAATAACCTCCCGGAGGTCCAAAACCTTCTAAGGAAAAATTCATAGACAGGGCCACCTGGCTTTGATATACTATCAATGTCTGGGGATGACAGGCTTCGACGGGGAAGGCTGGTCCTGGACTGCAAGCCGAGCACGCTTTACAGCTCGTAAAACTGGAAGCAAACGCATAAGTGCCAATCGCACGACTGCTTATAATGCGCTTCCCCTCGCCGCTTAAGGCGAGTAAAGCGTAATGGTTCCTTAAACAGAACCACGTCTGCTTCGACCGATCGCTGGCCGGGCGTGGTACAGGCGTCATAAATGCCAGTGTGCGCCATTCTGATGCCGATATGGATGGCTAAGAGGTCCTCTAGGGGGCCATCGGATAGTTTTTATATGACCCAGTCAGCTGGGGCGGTAAAAGCGAAACCTTAAATAAGCTGACTAAGCTTGTAGATGTCTAGAGGTCGAATTTTTCGGACGCGGGTTCAAATCCCGCCATCTCCACTAGAGAACGCTCCCATTATGGGAGCGTTTTCGTTGTACGCTCAGCCTGGGTGTTGACTAGGAGGTGAAAGACCTCTTTGGGTGTTGACCCGACGGACCCTTTGCCGAAAGGCTTCGACATGCATGTCCGAATGGAGAGAGAAATGCAGAAGGACTTGGAAGGCCGTATGGATTCCTCCCCCTTTGTTAAGCTCGATGTAGGCTCTTTTCAGACCCGGGGTCGGAATGACGGTTAAGGAATTGTCATTTCGAACGAAGAGAGAAATCCATAATACCTTTCAAGGCCGTATGGATTCCTCCCCCTTTGTTAAGCTCGATGTAGGCTCTTTTCAGACCCGGGGTCGGAATGACGGTGAAGGAATTGTCATTTCGAACGGAGAGAGAAATCCATAATGACTCTGAAGGCCGTATGGATTCCTCCCCCTTTGTAAAACTCGATATAGGCTCTTTTCAGACTCGGGGTCGGAATGACGGCGACGGAATTGTCATTTCGAACGGAGAGAGAAATCCATAATGACTCTGAAGGCCGTATGGATTCCTCCCCCTTTGTTAAGCTCGATGTAGGCTCTTTTCAGACCCGGGGTCGGAATGACGGTGAAGGAATTGTCATTTCGAACGAAGGGAGAAATCCATAATGACTCTGAAGGCCGTATGGATTCCTCCCCCTTAGTTTATGCTCCGGCGAGGCTCATGGCAGACTCGGGGTCGGAATGACAAGAAAAAGTAATTCTGATTTTGCACAACTCTAAAAGAGCTGAACCCAAATTCATCATACCCTCCCCAAGCGCCACCATTTGTAGATGTCAAAAGCACAGCCTGGCACCTCAGGATGTGCTGATCAAGCGCGGCCGTGCTAGAATAGAGAACTTTAGTTCTAATTAAATCAAATCGGTCCCTTTAGAGACTAATATGCCCCAATTCGAGCTCATATCAGATTTCCAACCTACCGGCGATCAACCAGAAGCGATTAATAAGTTGGTCCGGGGGCTTGAGGAAGAGAGGCGCTATCAAACGCTCCTTGGCGCGACCGGCACAGGCAAGACGTTTACTATTGCCCATGTGATTCAAAAAATCCAACGCCCAACATTAGTGATCGCTCACAACAAGACCCTAGCTGCCCAGCTATACAGCGAGTTCCGGGATTTTTTCCCTAACAATGCCGTATCCTATTTTGTAAGCTATTACGACTATTATCAACCTGAGGCATATGTTCCCCGCCACGACCTCTACATTGAGAAGGAGACTGATATCAATGAGGAGATCGATCGACTAAGGCTCGAGGCGACGTCTAACCTGCTAAGCCGGCGGGATGTTATCATTGTCGCCTCGGTCTCCTGCATCTATGGCATCAGCAACCCGGAGTCCTGGGGAAAGGTGACGGTAGAGTTGGAAAGAGGCCAGCTGTATCGGCGGGACAATGTTCTACGCCGTCTTGTGGATATTCAATATGAGCGAAATGATCTGCAGATAAAACGGGGCGCCTTTCGGGTTTTAGGAGATACGCTTGAGATAATGCCAGCCTACGCTGAGACAGCGTACCGGGTGGAGTTCTGGGGTGATGAGGTTGAGAAGATCAATGAGATCGACACGTTAACCGGCGAGATTATGACCGAACACTTAAAGATAGAGATCTTCCCGGCCAAGCAATTTGTAGCCGATGAGGAAAAAATCGCCGCTGCCATCAACGACATTGAAACTGAGTTGAGCGAGCGCATCGCCTTTTTCAAAGAGCGAAAGATGTATCTTGAAGGCCAACGAATTGAGCAGCGAACACTCTATGATCTGGAGATGCTTCGGGAGATCGGCTACACGTCTGGGATCGAAAATTACAGCCGTCATTTAGATCACAGGCAGGAAGGCGATCCACCCTGGACACTGATCGACTATTTTCCAAGAGATTTCCTTGTACTGATTGATGAAAGCCATATGACAATTCCTCAAATTAGAGGGATGTGGAAAGGGGATAGAAGTCGTAAACAGACATTGGTCGATTACGGATTTCGTTTGCCAAGTGCTCTAGACAACCGGCCGCTTAATTTCGGGGAATTTGAAGACCGGATTTATCAGGCAATATTCACGAGTGCAACCCCGGGCCCATATGAGATGAATCATTCTGATGCCATAGTGGAGCAGGTAATCCGGCCTACAGGAGTAGTCGATCCGATAGTCGAAGTCAGGCCTGTTAGAGGCCAGGTAGACGATCTGCTTGGCGAAATTAAAGTTAGGACAAACAACGGGCAAAGGGCTCTCGTAACTACCTTAACCAAGAGAATGTCCGAGGACCTGAGCGACTATCTGCTGGAGATGGGTGTTAAGGTCCACTATCTGCACTCTGAGATTAATACACTTGAGAGAACTGAAATATTGCGGGACCTGCGTATGGGCGTATTTGATGTTGTTGTTGGAATCAATCTGCTGCGAGAAGGATTGGATCTTCCTGAGGTTTCTCTGGTGGCGATACTCGATGCGGATAAAGAGGGATTCTTACGATCAGGTACTGCATTGATCCAAACTATCGGCCGTGCCGCGCGGCATGTTGAAGGAAAAGTGATCATGTATGCAGATCGCATAACGGATTCAATGGCCCGGGCTTTAGATGAAACAAATCGACGGCGAGAAAAGCAGGTGAGCTACAACCTTGAACATGGCATTGAGCCGAAGTCGATTGTAAAAGAGGTGAGAGACCTCACCACTGAAATCGCTCAACGCCATGCAGCGGCGGTCGCAGAAGAGAAAGCCGGCTATCTGACAACAGCTGAACTGCCAAAGGATGAATTGAACCGGATGATCGGGGATCTCGAAAAGCAGATGAAGGCGGCCGCGCAGGCGCTAGAGTTTGAAAAAGCAGCAGTATTAAGAGATCAAATCGTCGAATTACGACAGATCATGGTCTTGAAGCAGGCGGGAAAGGGAACCGATAT
>BTQB01000194.1:0-5412 GCA_036985655.1 Anaerolineae bacterium
GCAGCAGCAAGGCGTTCCACTCCATCGCACTTATTAGGATCTCCTAGTCCGGCGTAGAGGGGAGCATTAGGGAATTGAGAGGGATTAAAGTCGGCCAAGCCTCGCTGGTTTTCAATTGCCCATTTTAAAGTCTTATCGCCATTGGGACCAAAGCCACCCATGTAGAGCAACCCAAGTCCATTGGGTTCGCGACCAGCTTGAAAGACCACCGGCTTGCCAAACTTACGAAATTCCGCAGCGAACTTGCGGAGTTCAACATCAAATTTACCACGTAAGAGGTTGTCGATTGTGAATCCTGGGAGTGGCGGTGGATCATCGGAAGCCCGTGTAACTTCATATGCAGTAACCCATGAAATTTTGCCCTGTTTCCAACCGTATTCTAGAGATGCGGCAAGACCACTAAGTCCATCAAACTCAAGATTCGACCACCAAGCGACTTTCCTACCGATCGCTGTTTCAATAGCTACAATATCATTTCCTCCGTTAAAGTCGTGTTGGCCAATGTACATTCCCCCACCTGGCGGTGGTACGATTTTGAGGGTGGAGTAATCTCTTGTGGCCCCACCACTAACAGCTGCGTCGCCTTTGTCTGCACCTTCAACACGCTCGCCAATGGCAACCCCGGCAACCACCACTAACGTGATGACTAACTTATTCCACTTTCTGTTCAAGTGTCTGACTTCTCCGGACTCCTCCCCGTTTCTCCCTAACGGTTTACGGTTCGGCATCCTATTTCAGCGGTAGCGGTAACGCTGTAAAGAAATGGAAATAAAGAATGGAAATAAAGGGGACGCTACCCTTATTCATCATGCACCGTCCTCGGTCGTCCCCGTGGCCGGTACTGTAACGCTCGCCCCGTCATCTTCTCCAGCTTGTGGATGAATTTCGCCGAACCGCAGGGTCGCTCCTTCTGTAGGTGCTTTACGAGACGGCCGAGTGCGAGGGTGTCGAGCTTTACCGTCGAGTCAATGGGCAACGATCAAACAAGACACATCGATCCGGTCGGCTTTGAATCATCGGCTACCGATCGGTGTTTTTTTAGTCAAGTTTTCAGCAAGCACAAAATACAATAATGCAGGTTCGACCCCGTTTTGTTCGCGGTGTGTTGTTATGCGGCCGTCACAAACCTAGCTCGGCGCGGGAAGCGGTTAGTTTGCCGGCAGTACTTACCCCGTGAATGCCTATTAGCCAAACGGCGAAGCTAACAATTTCTATGGGAGCCGTCTTCGGAGACCTCACACTTAGGCCGGAGCTCCACCATCCAATCTTCTGCGCGATTTGACCGACTACACAATCGTCTTGCCATATGTCGTGATGTAACACCAGGCCCTTTCGACGAGGTTTGAGCAGCCAAGAACGGGTATCGAAACACACCGTCAACGTTAATCGAGGACCAGTGCCTTGTCTTTGAGAACGAGCGATAGAGGTTCCGCTCTGCTCCAAAATCCACATCCCCCGACCATTTGCACGAACAATATAGCGCTTTCCCTCGATCAGGAGGTTGGAGTCTCTCCAGTCATCGAACTGCATGAAGCAAACAACTGAGCCCTTGTCCATTAGCTCATAATCTTTCGAGAATAATCCACCTTTTCTTCTAAGTAATAAGCTCATTTTTCAGGAAACAATCCCCAAGAAAATCGGGGTAAGAGCACAATTGGTCCTAAATATTAGCAAAAACTGGATCTGACCCCGGTTTTTTCGTACGGGTCAGGACTCCAAGAGCCTGGATATTGACCTGTGCGTAGTGGACATGTTGTAGCATGTCGCGAATCTACAAGGCTTATTGATCGGAGAGGTGTGATAAGTGCGAAAACGGGGATTCCACAGCTTGAGATGCTCCAGAGAAGCGCCGCTTACGAACCCAAGGACGGTATCTGCCGGACGACCGGCTTCTTTAATAGCCAATAATTACCATTGCCCAAACAACAAAATGATCAGACCCACAGTATATAAAGAACGGTCTCTATATATTAAGGATAGGTTGATTGAGGACGGAGTCTACATTGACTGGAATATATCTCCAGAACCTTTCTTTATGGAGAAAAAAGAACTCTCCTTTATTGAGTCTCTTGGCAGGTGCCTTTATCTGTTCTATAGCGCCTCAAACAATCTCTATTATGAAAGCATACACGGAAGGCAACCAGGATGGATTGCCAGGTATCTGGATCAGGGAAAACCTCAGTCCCTTATAGAATATGCCCGTATGAACAGGATGAAAGACCTGCTTCCTGGAATCATAAGACCTGACATTATACTGACGAAAGGCGGGATGGTTGCTACGGAATTAGATGCCGTCCCCGGTGGTATGGGTATTACTGGAAGCCTCAGCAGGGCCTATTCATCCGCCTCGTTTATGGAAGGAGGTAACGAGGTGATCGGTGAGGGAGAGGGAATGATAGAGGGCTTCCTGAATATGCTTAAGTCTACCACCCAGATACCTGATCCAGTCATCGCTATTGTGGTCTCCGAGGAATCCAGGGATTACAGGCCTGAGATGGAGTGGCTGACAAGGGCCATGCGGGAATATGGCGTAAGTGCATCAACTGTTAGACCCGAGGATATTAAATTTACGGAGGAGGGGTTATACATTAAATCAGGGGAGAGCCGATGCAAGATCGACGTCCTTTATAGATTCTTTGAGTTGTTTGATCTAAAGAATATCCCGAAATCTGAACTGATTATGTATAGTGCCAAAAAGAATCAAGTGTCTGTAACCCCGCCCTTTAAGCCCTTTCTCGAGGAGAAACTGCTGTATGCCTTGTTTCATCATCCCATACTCAGGGGATACTGGATTACTACATTAGGGGAAAAGGTGTTTTCTATACTGCACGAGGTTTTACCTCCTACCTGGATACTCGATCCGGCGGAGCTACCTCCTTATGGGATAATTCCAGGGCTTAAAGTCGGCAAACGACCTGTGGCCTGCTGGGCGGAATTGAAACAGGCTACACAAAGCGAAAGGAAGGAGTTTGTTATAAAGACATCCGGGTTTTCAGAGCTGGCGTGGGGGAGTAGAGGTGTTGTGGTCGGGCATGATGTATCAAAGAAAGAATGGGAGGACCTCATAGACAGGGCACTTGAGGATTTTTATAGAACCCCGCATATACTCCAGAAGTATCATAAGGGACGGCATGTTGAGGTCAACTATTTAGACCGGTCCACAGGCGATATAAAAACAATGAAGGGACGGGTACGCCTCTGTCCATACTATTTTGTGTATAGAGAAGATGTAAAGTTGGCGGGCATACTGGCTACTGTTTGTCCCCTTGATAAGAAGCTTATACACGGAATGACGGATTCGGTAATTACTGTCGTCGCACGCGCCCAGCAAGCGGCTGAACGATTTAAACGGTCAAATACGGTATAGGACTATGGAGCGCTGGCAACATATATTTAAAAAGAGCCTTATAAAGGCCGATCAAATCTCGACGACATTTGATCTTGAGAACGGGAAGATTGATAGAGTCATCGCGGAATATCCGGCAAGGATAAATCCCTACTTTGTGGCACTCATACAGAAAAAGGATGACCCCATATACAAACAAGTCGTACCTGATGAACGTGAGATTTATGATGATGTAGGTGTGGATGATCCCCTCAATGAAGAAGGTGATAGCCCCGTACCGTCTATTGTGCATCGCTATAAAAATAGGGCCCTACTGATGGTTACAAATCAGTGTGCGATCTATTGCAGGTTCTGCACAAGGAAGAGGCTTGCAGGAAAGAGACCAATATCAAGGGAGATGGTTCGCAGGGGTATTGATTACATCAGGGATCACGAAGAGATTAAAGATGTAATACTCTCGGGCGGAGACCCGTTAATACTAAAAGATAAAGGGCTTGAAAAAATATTGGAAAGAGTACGGGATATACCGCATATCGAGATAATTAGAATCGGGACCCGTGTGCCAGGCGCGCTCCCACAACGTGTAACAAAGAATCTCTGCATGATGCTTAAAAAATATCACCCCCTCTATATGAACATAAATTTTATTCATCCACGTGAAATAACGAAGGAAGTGGCGACTGCCTGCAATAGGCTGGCTGATGCAGGCATTCCACTTGGTAGCCAGACGGTCCTCCTTAAGGGGATTAATGACGACTTGGAGACAATCAAAGAGCTGATGCAAAAACTCATCGCCATCAGGGTAAAGCCGTATTATCTATATCAGGCCGATTTCACACGTGGCACCGAACATATGCGGACAACCGTTGAGTGTGGTCTGGATATACTCAGAGGCCTGCAGGGGCATATATCAGGATTTGCTATACCGAAATTTATGATTGATCTTCCTGGTGGTGGTGGCAAGATTGCGCTGCTCCCTTCGGACACGGTTATAGAGATGAATGAAGTAGAGGTAATAGTAAAGAATTATCAGAACAAGATTTACCGCTACCCGCAGGTCACTGCTGAAAAGGTTGGTTACGAGGGATGTCTCAAGCACGGGGACCCTCCCCATTCAGCAGCCTGCGAGTATGGCTCTGAGACTCGGGAATAAGGCCTACAGGGTGAGGAGTAGTTTCCTACCGAAAAAGAGGAAATCCCTTCTGACATAACGCCCGCTGCGCGTGCGACGGAGCGGATTCAGGGCGCCCCCGATCGCCAGACCCCCCGCCGGCACGTAACCTCGCGCTGACGGACTTCCACTCTAGCCCCAAATATTTGGTTCTTCAGGAAAATTTGTGGGTAAAAATATAGTGCAAATCAACGGAGCCCGACTCGATTGATTTAGGCATTTGACCGGTACGCTTTGGATTATCGATCTCCGCCGCGAGACTTGAGTGACGATTGGCGCTTTGTGAGTTTGTCAATCTTAGCTGTAAATCGATTACGACCGAGTACCCAGGCTTTAAGGGTCGATTGACGAATAGCTGCCAGGGTTTGCGCCGATAGTTTAGTTCGAAATAGGCGGCGATAGGCAGATTGCCGTGCTTTCGGGGTTCTCCCTGGGCGTTGATAGACGCTATGCGCGTCCCCTTTATCCCAGAATTAAAGGGCAGCGTCCCACTAGTGTCCCCTTTATGCTCTCTGATAGTGATAAACAGAGGTCTTGATAAGATGGTTCTTATTGACCCGGACCTTGCGGGTGCGGAGAAAATAAATCTGTCCCGGTTTTTCCGCCCTAGATAGGCCTGACGATCGGCGTGCGTAAAGAACACCGACTCACGACGGTTGCCTCGCTGGGTGATGTGATGGGGCACGCGGGCACAGACGCTACGGGCCCGGCGGGGCATGTGGGGGAAGCTAACACGGGGGACGGCAAGAATTAAAGGGTAGCGTCCCCTTTATTGGCGAGCGAGCGGAACTCACGCAGCGCCAGGAAGGCACGCTTGATATATTTCACACCCGATTCCACGCGCCCCTTCTTTTTCGGATCCCTTAGCGGGCAAGGGTCGATTTTGAACGCATAT
>BTQB01000195.1:0-5402 GCA_036985655.1 Anaerolineae bacterium
TATGCGCCATTTCCGGTCCAATTGCCATGGAGCTGCCCAACGATCTTAGCCGGAGGCGCTGAGTTAAAAAACAGCTTTTGCTTTACCCGAGATCGCTATGGGATCTTGAGCCACCACATCGGCGATTTGGAAAATTTCGAGACCTTAAACGCCTTTGAGTCATGTATCGCTCACTACGAAAGATTGTTTCGTCTGAAACCCGAGGCGTTAGCCTATGATCTTCATCCGAATTACCTGGCAACCCGCTATATCCTTGAACGTTCAAAAGCAGAGGATATTCCAGCTTTTGGCGTGCAGCACCATCATGCTCATATAGCTTCAGCCATGGCGGAACATGGCATGAGCGGCCGGGAAAAAGTAATAGGCTTCTCATTTGATGGCACTGGATATGGCTCTGATGGAGCCATCTGGGGAGGCGAAGTACTTCTTGCCGGCTACGATGGTTTTGAACGCTCATTCCACCTCGATTACACCCCTCTACCCGGTGGGGACAAAGCTGTAAAGGAACCTTGGCGGTTTGCTCTGGCCTGGCTGCTAAAAGCCGGAATTCCTTGGTCCGAGGCAACCCCGCCGGTAAAGCATGGAATGTCGAAAGCTAATTCGCTTCTAAATCCGATCGATCTGCTTCGACGCCAGCTTGAATCCGGTATCAATTGCCCGCCAACCTCCAGCATGGGCAGGTTGTTTGACGCGGTTGCATCACTAATTGGCCTTCGGCATCAGGTCAATTTTGAAGCTCAGGCAGCAATTGAATTAGAAGCCCTCGTTGATAAGATGGAGTCTTCAGCTTACTCCATAGACTTGGTTGGAAATAAGATCGATCCGCGTCAAATGCTGGGGAATATTCTGGCTGATGTTTTGAACCGGGTTCCTCTCCCCACAATCGCTGCTCGCTTTCATAACGCTCTTGCTCAAATGGTCCTTGATATTTCTCTCGAAATTAGAGGTCATTATGCCCTTAACCAGGTTGTTCTAAGTGGCGGCGTTTGGCAAAATGTTACTCTCCTGGCCAGAACGATTCCGCTTCTAAGAAGAGAAGGATTTGCTGTCACGATACACCGTTGTATTCCGGCAAATGACGGCGGCCTTTCCTTAGGACAGGCAGTTATAGCTGCCAGCCAGTTTGAAACCGTTAACCTAGAACGGACTGTTGAAGAGAGCATTTAGATTTATATGGTTATACTTTTAGCGTCGGACTACTAATACGGAGGATCGACATTATGTGTCTTGGCATACCTGGAAAGATTGTGGAAACATATGAGGTCAATCACCTGCAGATGGGCAAGATTGATTTTGGTGGGGTGATCCGAGAGGTCTGCCTGGCCTATGTTCCAGAAGCTGGCATTGGAGATTATGCGATAGTTCACGTCGGCTTTGCTATTAGCCAGTTAAGTGAAGAAGAAGCTCAAGAAACGCTGGCCTTAATAAGAGAGATAGCTGATGTTGATCAAGAGCTAGGTGTGGAACGAGACAGTGGTGACACGTATGAAATATCTGGATGAATACCGGGACGCCGATCTAGTCAAGGCAGCTCTAAATGAGTTAAAACGAACGGTAAAAAAGCCCTGGGTGATTATGGAAATCTGCGGTGGGCAGACCCATTCCATTATGCGTTATGGAATCGACCAACTGCTGCCTCCAGAAATTGAATTAGTTCATGGGCCGGGCTGTCCGGTTTGTGTGACGCCATTGGAATTAATTGATAAAGCCCTGGCCATCGCAGCCCAACCTGATGTTATCTTTACCTCTTTTGGTGATATGTTGAGAGTTCCAGGCTCTTCTGGCGATCTCTTTTCCATGAGAGCCGCAGGCGCCCAGGTTCAAGTCGTCTATTCCCCCTTGGATGCCCTGCAAATTGCTGTGGAAAATCCGGACAAGGAAGTCGTATTCTTCGCCATTGGTTTCGAAACCACCGCTCCGGCTAATGCAATGAGCGTTTTGCAGGCCAGATCCTTAGGGGTCTCCAATTACAGCATCCTGGTCTCCCATGTATGTGTTCCACCGGCAATGGAAGCCATCCTAAGCTCCCCGGATAATCGAGTCCAGGCATTTTTAGCGGCCGGACACGTCTGCGCGGTAATGGGATATTGGGAATACCCTCCTATCGCTGAAAAATATCGTTTGCCCATAGTTATAACTGGCTTCGAACCGTTGGATATCGTCCAGGGAATATTAACTGCCGTCCGCCAGTTAGAGAGTGGTCGTTCTGAAGTTGAGAACGCCTATCCTCGGGCTGTGACGCTGCTAGGCAACAAGCCAGCGCAAGCGGTCATAAACCAGGTCTTTCAACTACGCGATCGCAAATGGCGTGGCATTGGCTCTATCCCGATGAGTGGCTGGGCACTGCGTCCCGAATTCGTCGAATACGATGCCGAAGCCCGGTTTGATGTTGAGCAGATCCAGACTGATGAGTCGCCTCTATGCATCGCTGGCTTGATTCTGCAGGGAATTAAAAAGCCCGACCAGTGCCCGGCTTTTTCTACCATTTGTTCACCGGACAATCCACTGGGTGCAACCATGGTCTCCAATGAGGGGGCCTGCGCTGCATATTATCAATATCGTCGTCACCTGGTCACAATTTAATTACTTGGCAATGTTCGATCACTTTAATCTTTTAGCCCCTTTGTATGATAGGGTTTTCCAACCGCCAGATGTTGAGCATTATATTCGACTCTTGGAATTGCCGACCGGTGGATCTCTTTTAGATGCCGGAGGTGGCACCGGCCGCGTCTCAAATGAACTACGCCTTCTTGTTGATGAGGTTGTGATCACGGACATCTCCACGGGAATGCTGAAGCAAGCTTTATCGAAGAACGGCTTGAGAGTCTCCCAAGCCCAGGCTGAGATGCTTCCTTTTCCGGAAGAAACCTTCAGCAGGGTGATCGTCGTAGATGCCCTGCATCATTTCCGCGACCAACGCCGGGCAGTTTTGGAATTAATCCGAGTTCTTCGGAAGGACGGCCGCTTGTTAATCCAGGAGCCCGATATTAATTTCTGGCAGGTTAAGATGATTGCCCTCGCCGAAAAGCTAGCCCTGATGGGAAGCCGGTTTTATTCACCGGCCGCTATAAAACAGATGGCTGAATCATATGGCTGCCGGGCTCATTTTTCAGCAGGAGATAAATTATCTTCATGGATCATAGTAGAAAAATAAGTGAATCAATTACTATAGAAGGACCTGTTTGCCCGGTACCTATAAGAAAGCGAGGCCAGGTTATTATTGGCCATGGTAGTGGCGGCAAACTCTCCCACGATTTAATTTCCGAGCTCTTCCTGCCATCTTTTCAAAGCCCGGCTCTCCTGGCGGGCAATGACGCCGCCGTGGTGCCCGCCGAGAAATTCAGATTAGCTGTTAGCACTGATTCACACGTTGTCTATCCCCTGTTTTTCCCAGGTGGTGATATTGGCCGGTTGGCAATCTGTGGAACGGTAAATGATGTGGCTATGATGGGCGCCCAACCCCTCTATCTGACGGCCGGCTTTATCCTTGAGGAAGGGCTTGAGCTTGATTTGCTAGAGAAGGTTGTGGAATCGATGAAGATCGCTGCCTACGAGGCAGAGGTGCAGATTATTGCTGGCGACACCAAGGTCGTCGAGAGGGGTAAGGCTGACGGACTATACATCAATACCTCGGGTGTTGGCCGAATTCCCGATGGGCTGGCGATTGGCGGCGACAAGGCCAGGCCTGGTGATGCGCTCATTCTTTCAGGGCCCATTGGCGACCATGGCATCTCCGTCCTGGAAGCCAGAGGAGAATTAGGTTTCAAATCAAATATCCTGAGTGATGTTGCCCCATTAAACCATCTCGTTGCCTCGATGCTGACCGTTAGCAGCGAAATTCACGTATTACGGGATCCGACCAGAGGCGGTCTTGCGACTTCGTTGAACGAGATTGCCCGCCAGTCCAAGGTCGGACTGATACTAAACGAAAGCCAGATTCCTGTGCGACCCGCTGTACAAGCTGCTTGTGAAATGCTTGGTTTTGATCCTCTTTACATCGCCAACGAAGGAAAATTGCTGGCTGTTGTTGCCCCTGAAGACGTCGATGAACTCCTTACCATCATGAAAACCTTTCCTATTAGTCAGGAAGCTGTCATGATTGGTGAAGTCATCTCCGATCCCCCAGGAAGGGTCCTGATGAAGACAGCTATCGGCAGCACCCGCGTCGTGGACATGCTGGCGGGTGAAATATTGCCCAGGATCTGCTGATTAATTCCCATCCCGAAACCCCGAGTTTGTCATTTCAAGCACTTTCGCACACTAGGATGATCCCTCTCTCCTACCAGATCAGCGATCGTCTGTAACCACTTCCAAATCCGCAGCTTTTGACATCCAGAAATCCCCGCCTACTATTCAAATGTGGCTCCACTGAATAAACTCAGATAACGTCGATGTCACAGGTTGTTCTTTGGAGCAACTTGCACCTATTAGCCGTCATACACGCGAAGGCGGGTATCCAGGAAAGTGGATTCCTGCCGTAGTTTATCCCCGCGAAGGCGGGGGCAGAGCCTGCCCACATGAAGGTGGGGAAATGACTAATATCGAGAAATAATGGAAAACAGACAAGACAAGTTTTACTTCGACTAAGTTGACTTTAATCACGGTATCATTGCAGCCTGCGTGTTGCGCGAGCTTTTTTCAGCAAACTTAAATGGTTCAAACCATTGTCGATTTTGCTTCATTGAGAGGATCGATCGGGGCTTGGTGTTAGATCTTTATCCTGATGCAGATTGCGATCCTAGGTAGCTATAAAAATTGGAGACATCCCCTAGAAAGCGATTGACCGGACTTAGGGGGCAAGTCCGGTCAATCCAAACCCTTGCACAGAACAGGAGGAATCACACTGTTGGTTTAAAAGGATCATCGCCTAAATTTGAATAGGCCCACTTGCAAGGATGACCTGCAATGTTACAGGATATTCCTAGCGTACACTTCCGAGCTGTAACTTGATAAGCTGGAAAATCGGGCATAATTTCGGCCGGATAAACCCGGCGTTCCATCAAGCTCGCTTCAGCATTCACCTTGTCACACCAACGGGTGGTTGTGGTAACCCAGGCTTGAGAAGCCACAGCGTTCACCTTTTAAAGACCATCCAGTATTGCACTAGCTTAAGGTACTTACCTTTATCTAACTAGTGCCATATGTCATGGGATTTACTATGACATTTATCACCCATTGACTTAACCGCTTTTGCTGCTTGCCCTTTGCATATGCTGGTGTAACATTGGTTAAGTTACGTTCAATTTGTGCATTCAGCGGGAAATTTTGGCGTCTTCAACCAAACCCTTTATTTCATTGGTTCGGCTCCGTTTAGGGGGTTTTCAACATGGAGATACAGTATGAATCGAGATAGACCGATATCTTTCACCATTCGGGTTTTCGTGGCCTTTGCCAGCCTCGGC
>BTQB01000196.1:0-5350 GCA_036985655.1 Anaerolineae bacterium
ATTACCGACCGCCGATTGCCGACCACCGATTACCGACCACCGACCACCGATTACCGACCACCGACCACCGATTACCGACCACCGACCACCGATTACCGACCACCGGCCACTACCCCTGCCTGCCGGTCAAATACGCCTCCGTCAAGCTCTCCCGCGGGTTCGTAAACAATTCGGAAGTGTCGTTAAATTCAATCAGGCGGCCGAGCCAGAAAAAACCTGTAATGTCAGAAACTCGAGCGGCCTGTTGCATGTTATGGGTTACGATAACGATCGTGTAATCCTTGGCCAGTTTTATCATCAGCTCCTCGACGGCCAGCGTGGCTATCGGATCAAGCGCGGAACATGGCTCGTCCATCAAAATCACCTCTGGCTTGACGGCAATGGCCCGGGCGATGCACAATCGCTGCTGCTGTCCCGGATTGAGATTTTGGGCCGGCTCCTGTAATATATCTTTGACCTCATTCCAGAGGGCCGCCCCATGAAGGCTCTCCTCGACAATCTGGTCGAGATCCTTTTTCTTTCCCAAATTCAAGACTCGTGGACCAAAGGCTACATTATCATAGATGCTCTGGGGAAACGGATTCGGCCGCTGAAATACCATCCCAACCCGTTGGCGCAGCTCAACTACATCCACATCCGGATCATAAATGTTATCGCCGTCCAAGAGGATAGTCCCCTCTGCCCGGGCTGATGGAATGGTGTCATTCATCCGGTTGATCGCCCGCAGAAAGGTTGATTTCCCACAACCAGATGGGCCGATAAGAGCGGTTATTTGCCGGTCCTGTATTCCCAGGGATATATTCTCCAATGCTTTAAAATCGCCATAATAAAAAGAGAAATCCTGGACGTCGACTTTGCTAATCATCAGAGGAGTTCACATGCACCGCGGCGCACCACCATGAATGAAAATAACGATATTCGTAGAATCATGCTAATTCTAATCCGTGAAATCCGTGTTAATCCGTGTCCTATTTTCAAAGGAGTTCACATGCACCGCGGCGCACCACCATGAATGAAAATAACGATATTCGTAGAATCATGCTGAGTCTTCTCAGCCCAATTCTAATCCGTGAAATCCGTGTTAATCCGTGTCCTATTTTCTGAGGAGCTATCCAAAACGTCCTGTAATATAATCCTCGGTCCGGCTGTCACTGGGATTGACGAAGATCTCAGCCTTTTGGCCAACCTCGATCACCTCGCCGTCCAACATGAAGGCCGAACAATCGCCGATGCGAGCCGCTTGCTGGACGCTGTGGGGAACCATTACGATCGTGTATCGTTTTTTAAGCTCATTTAGCGATTCCTCCACAATTGAGGTGGAAATCGGATCCAGACCTGAAGTCGGGTTATCCAGCAATATCACTTGTGGTTCCAGAGCAAGACTTCGGGCAATGCACAGCCTCTGTTTTTGTCCTCCCGAGAGCGCGAAGGCCGAACTATCCAGCCGGTCCTTTACTTCGTCCCATAGCGCCGCCTGGCGAAGAGCCCGTTCAACGCGTTTATCCAAGATGACCCGGTCGCGCATACCGGCCATTTTCAGCCCGTAGCTCATATTATCGTAGATAGTGCCTGGCAGTGGTGTAGGCGTTGCAAACACCATGCAGATCTGCCTTCGCAGCCGGGTAACATCCGTTTCGGGAGAAAAAATATCGGTCCCACCGAACAGAATCGTACCTGAATATTGAGCGGCCGGAACCAGGTCAGATAATCGATTTATCAGGCGCAGCAGCGTCGTCTTTCCGCTGTGGGATGGTCCAAAGATCACGAAGAGTTCGTTCGAGTTGATCTCCAGGTTGACATCTCTGAGCGCCTGTTTCCCATTCCCATAGGCAAAGTTGACACTCTGAATTGAAAGTATAGGCACACCCACTTCGCTTACCACTCCCGCCGCCGCCTCATGAGTGAGCGAATAAGCGCCGCAACAACAGTAAAAGACAAGACCATTACTAATAGGACTAATGCTGTGCCATATTGGATTTCTAAGGGCATTCCTGGTACCTGGGTGGAAATGACGTAAAGATGGTATGGCAGGGCCATAGTCTGGTCGAATAAGGATTTGGGGAGCTCAGGAAGATAGAATGCGGCCACGGTAAACAGGATTGGCGCGGTCTCTCCTGCAGCCCTGACCAGGCCCAATATGACGCCGGTGATTATTCCAGGGGTTGCGTTGGGTAAAACCTGGTGCCGTACTGTCTGCCAGCGTGTAGCGCCAAGGCTCCGGCTCACGACGCGAAACTCCTGAGGAACGGACAGGATCGCTTCTTCTGATGTGCTAATGATGATCGGAAGCGTCATCAAGCCCAGCGTCAATGCGCCCGCTATTATCGATGTACCCATATTAAAGAAGAGCACAAAGGCCCCCAGCCCAAACAAACCGTAGACTATCGAAGGAATCCCGGCCAGGTTGACAATGGCCATGTGAATGGCCCGTGTGAACCAATTATCCCCTGCGTACTCTGCCAGGTAGATGGCCGCTCCGATTCCAAAGGGCATGACTACGATGGCCGTACCAATAGTTAGCAGAATGGTACCCAGCATGGCCGGCCATATACCGCCTTCGGTCATGCCGCTTCGCGGCGGCTGGGTAAGAAATTCCCAATTTATGGCCTGAATTCCATTGACGAAGATGAAGAGTATCACCAGGAAAATGGGAATTATGACCACGGCCGCGGCAATTATAGACAGCGCCTCGCCTATTTTTTGAATGTTTTGGCGCTTCATAACTGCCCCCCACGCCGGCGAGTCCTGTTTGTGCCAACTAAACGGCTCGCTATCGAATTAATGATAAAGGTTATGACGAAAAGAATAATTCCGATGGCAAACAATACATTGTAGTGTAAGCTGCCTCTTGCCACTTCGCCCATCTCGGCCGCTATGGTGGCAGTCATTGTGCGCACCGGAGAAAAGAATGCGGCCGGTCCTAGTTCTGGGATATTTGCCGCGTTGCCGGTAACCAACAAAACAGCCATGGTCTCGCCGATAGCCCTGCCAATCCCAAGCATAATGGCGATTACGATTCCAGATCGGGCGGCCGGCACCGTCACACGCCAGATTGTCTGCCAGCGCGTCGCCCCAATCGCCAATGAACCATCCCGGTATTCCTTTGGAACCGCATATAGAGCATCTTCAGTCACGCTTATGATGGTTGGCAGCGACATATAGGCCAGGATGATCGAGCCGGTGAATGCGGTTAAGCCTGTCGGCGCACCGAGGCTGCTGATTGCTGGAGCCAGGACGATCCAACCGAAAAAGCCCAATACTATTGATGGAATTCCGGCCAGCACCTCGATAAATGGCTTAAGAATCTCTCGCTGCCATGATGGCGCAATTTCGCCCAGGTAAACCGCGGTAACGAGCCCTAGTGGAACGGCTATGATTATTGCGCCGGCAGTTACCATCAGCGAGCCAACCAAGAGTGAAAGGATACCGTACTGATCTTCAATAGGATACCAGCGGCGGCCGAAGAATTCTCCCAATGATATTTGTCGAAAAGCGGGTAAACCTTCTCTCAACAGGAAGAAGAATATTAAAGCGATAATGACGATGACTAGAAATCCCGTCAAACGAATCAGCGTTTCGATGAGAAATTCTAATCTCGACTCGCTTCCCTTAGACATCGAGGTGTTTTTCAACTGCTTTGCCCCATTGCTAAATCGTCTTTCGATGGCATAAAGGCAATCTTATTCTTCTGTTTCCAATGGAACAAATCCGAGATTTTCCACGATAATCTGACCTTCAGGGCTTAGTATCCAGGCCAGATACTCGGCAATAACATCTTTCGGTTCGCCGGCCGTGTACATGTAGAGGTCCCTCGACAAGGGATAGGTTCCTTCCTTTGCCGTCTCTATCGTTGGTCTTATATAGGGCGATCCGGAATCTCTTGCTATTGCCAGGATCTTTTCGTGGGCTGGATCAACGTATCCAAGACCATCATAACCAATCGCTTTACTGTTCCGACGTACCTCGCTAGTAATGCCAACAGACGAAATCATTAATAAGGTTTGGGGAGCAAAGATATCATCATTCTCTTTTTCCCCCCTCCTGATGACCTCTTCAAGAAAATAAACATGGGTCCCTGAATTGGTTTCTCGTGAAACCAGGATGATTTCTTCGTCATTTCCCCCAACTTCCTTCCAGTTCGTGACCCGGCCGGTAAATATATCCGAAAGCTCCTGGATGGTTAATTCACTTACCGGATTGTCCAGGTTCACAATGATGGCCAGGGCATCGATAGCGATAACATGCTCGACAGGCTCAATGTTATTTGCTCGGGCGTCTTCTATTTCGCCTTCCTTCATTGGCCGGGAGGCATTGGCGATGTCAACTGTTCCATTAATCAGGGAAGCGATACCAAACCCGGACCCGCCGCCGGTAACGGCAATACTCACCGAGGGATCAACGTTATGATACTCCTCAGCCCAGGCCAGGGCGATATTAACGATTGTATCGGAGCCCTTATTCTGAATGGCCCGTGTGCTTTCTCTTCCGTCCGAGACTGGCTGACCATTTGATCTGCAGCCTGCCAGCAAAAGCACGAAGATAGCCAGGACGATTATTGCCTGCTTGGAGAACATGGCTGAATTCGCGACAATTGTCGCGATCTGTGTCGTGATTGATATCAGGAATCCATTTTTCATCTATTGGCCAAGATCGCTCCATCTAGAGACGCCGCAGCGCGCTTTATCCTGCCCATGATGTGGCAAAAGCGAAGGATCCCCCATAACGAAAACGCGCTGGTCCAAAGCAATTCTGTTACTATTTTGTCATCACCAATCAGCATGCCGAACCATCGTGAATTTTAAGTGTTTCCGGACGATGAGCAAGTAATGGTAATCATTCTTAGAAGCCGCCCCATATCTTCAAAATAGTCGTAACATCTATCGGTATACAGCCCGCCATATTCCCCATTCAAAACCTTTAAAGGGTACCGGGACGATTAGCACAGAAATGTGCAATAGAGCCAAAATTGTAAAAAGAAACGCCTTTGTGTTATTTGCTATCGCTGTCTTGGCATGAACCAGCCGACCCATTTTGTATATCAAAATTTGAAAAATAAGGAAGGTTTTTTATATCAGCCTTGATTTCCAAAGGGAAAAATTTCTGTTGCACATTTCTGTTCATATATACACGGCGCCTTATCATGAACACTATCCACTTATAGAAGGCCGCCAAGAACCCACTTTTCCAAATGGTATGGCGGACAAAGCTTTTAACCCCCCTGATATGGTCTAGTTCATCCTGGTTTATGATCACTCTGTTTCACCTTGGCTGGCAGCTGGCACAGGGTGACCAAACTGAATCGAAGATAATTTATATTTTGGATGCAAACCTCTGAAACTTACTGTGAGTC
>BTQB01000197.1:0-5325 GCA_036985655.1 Anaerolineae bacterium
GCCACCGACGCATTGGTGAGATCACTTACCTGCTTGGGTTTTCCGAGCCCAGCAACTTCACGCGCGCGTTCCGCCGCTGGACCGGGGTATCCCCTAACGAGTTTCGGCACCGGGCCTAGGCCACCTCCTCGCGTGCAATGGTAAGCGTTGCCGGCGCAACGATACCAATACGGGCCTGGTTACCGTTGATGCGAGTGAGCGTCAGTTGAATAGGTCCATCCCCGAACAATGCCGAAATCGGTGTGTCGGGCGACAGCTCATCAGACGGAAAAATAAAAATAGATTCGCCAACGCGACGTGTTAATACAAGCATGATTACCTCCTGAATCGGTTTAACTTCCAGACACAGAGCGAATGTAAAGCAGCCGTGCCATGTCGGAGGCCAAGATAGAGGTAAGCGGAAAATGCAGTTAATCCCGACGCGCCAATCAGTTGTCCGGGAAGAAACGGGTTGTTGGGTATTGATATCTGAGAGGGTGGGTCGGAAAGAATAACGGGCTTCGATCTGGAGAGAGACGAAGCCCGTGAGGCTCTGATCGTCTAATTGGTGCTCGACTTAAGTAATTCAAGATACTACGATAAATCACAGAATACTTGTTGTACCTACGAAGTGGTACAGACAGACGGAGAGCCACCAGGAGGAACGGCCATGGCGAATAACAATATTCTTGATCAGATTGAATCAGGGCAAGTAGCCCGGCTAATACCCACGGTTGCAGATTCCAAACGAGAAGAACGTGCTACCTCATCGCTGCTCGCAGCCTTTATGGTGGTTCCAACTTTCACACAAAAAGTCTTATCTGCTACCGACGCTCCCTCAGGCGCCCGGGTAAAAATCAATTGTTACACCGAAATCGTATTCAAATCAAAGGGCGCGAAGAGACCGCGCCCTGATGGCCTCCTGATTATAACCATGGGTTCACGTACTTGGTCCGCAATTATTGAGTCAAAGATTGGGAACGCTGAGTTGCGGCGGGACCAGCTGGAAGAGTATCTTGATTTGGCGCGTGAGGTTGGTATCAATGCCGTAATCACTATATCCAATCAGTTTGCCACACTCCCCACACATCACCCAGTCCAGGTGTCAAAACAGAAAACGCGCACTATTGGGCTTTTCCATTTCTCCTGGCTTTCCGTCGTCTCCACCGCGATCCTGGTTTCGGAGAATAAACAAGTTAAGGATTCTGAACAGGCGTACCTGTTGAATGAACTTGTTCGGTATCTACAGCATGACAGTTCAGGAGTTACTGCTTTAACAGGCATGGGGAAAGGTTGGAAGGTTCTTTGTGGCGAACTGTTGCAAGGAGCAGCGATCAACAGGAAGGCGGACTATGTTGAGCAGTCGATAGCGAGTTGGCAACAGTTGCTCCGCTATCTATCCATCAGACTCAGTGTAGCTATTGGCAAATCAGTAAGCGTCTATCTGAGCCGTGCGCGCGCGAAAGATCCGGCCGTGAACTTTGGAGAAGATGTTTCCAGGTTACTTAAAGATCATTGTCTATCTGCTGAGTTCATTATACCGGACGCAGCATCACGGTTGACCTTCAGCGCTGACATTCTGCGCCGCACAATTAACCTGAGTATGAAGCTTGAAGCGCCCAAGGATAGGTCGCGTGCCACAGCAGCGATAAACTGGTTTGTGCGGCAACTCAAGTTAGACGGCAATGAGAGCCTGACAGTTAGGGCTTATTGGCCAAAAAGAATACCGATGTCTTCGGCACCGCTGCAGCAGGTCTTGGACGAGCCCAAAACACTGATTCCCGCTGGTGTGACAGACCTGCCAGTTTCCTTTGAGGTTGTGCATATGGTCGACCTTGCAGGAAGGTTTCGTGGATCAAAGACGTTTGTCGAAGAAGCTGAAAAGGCGTTCCCGGACTTTTACGCGAAGGTCGCACAGCGATTGATTCGTTGGGTGCCCAAGCCCCCGAAGTTGAAAAAGCCAAAGCCCGAGGCTGCAGATGAAGATTCTCCGGTTCGTGGTGAATTCGGCGGTGGAGAAATACCTGTGCTTTCCAGTGGTCTGGCAGCGGCTGGCCCGGATCAAGTACCAGACGCACTGAGGGGGGCAGCGCCGAATCGTGCCAACGGCGACGATGGTGAGACCTGATTTTTGACGGAGCCGAACAGCTTGACTCATAGTACACTGATCGGGTCACCGGAAAGCACTACCATGATTAAGAAAATCATCTTCGGTGGCCAAACCGACGCCGACTGCGAAGGCATCAATGTTGCCATAGCCCTGGGTATTCCTACGGCTGCTGTTGTCTGAATGGTACGACGGATGAGGGTGGGTCTATCCCTGCTATTCACCTGATCCAAGGGAGTTCCCAAACAATTACAGGGTATAACTGATGGTTCCGCAACCAGACCAACTTAAGAAGCTTGAAGAAGGTGTCGGCTCCTGGAACGCCTGGCGTCTGCAAGACGGGCGCATACACGTAGACCTCAGGGGTGCGGATCTTCAAGGGTGGGATCTTCGCGGAGTGGATTTCCTTAGTGCGGCCCTAGCCGGTGCAGACCTCAGCGGAGCAAACCTCGCTGGGGCCCGTTTCGGTGACGCGAACCTTAACCAGGCGAAGCTCGTTGGGGCAAATCTTCAGGGCGCGGATATGCGCTATGCGAACCTTGCTCAAGCGGATCTCAGTAGGGCCATCCTCTCTAAGGCGCATATAGGTGGTGCAAATTGTACTCAAGCGAAATTTATTGAGTCCGTTCTCGTTTCAGCAGATTTTCACTATGCGAATCTTCGGGCGGCAAATCTCATGGGAGCGAATCTCACAGGGGCGAAACTCCACCAGTCACAGCTTATTGAAACTATCTTCACTAACGTTGATGTTTCTTACGCGTTATTCTGGGGTACGGTTCTTTCAGAAGTAGACCTCTCCACAGCTAAAGGCTTGGAAACTTGTATTCATCACGGACCAAGCAGCCTTGATTACCAAACATTAGAGCGGTCTGGTGCTCTCCCATTACCGTACCTACGTGGTTGCGGTCTGCCGGATGTTTTTATTGAGTATCTGCCGTCACTCCTGAATCAGCCCATTCAACATTATTCTTGCTTTATAAGCTTCTCGAGTCAGGACCAGGAGTTTGTGGAACGCATCCGTGCGGATCTTCAGGACAATCATGTACGGTGCTGGTTTGCGCCAGAAGATATGAAAATGGGTGACGAAATCCGCGATACGCTGACAGAGGCGATTCGCTTAAGGGACAAATTACTCATCGTATTATCGGAGCACTCCCTGCGCAGCCACTGGGTAAAAGACGAAGTCGAAAAAGCCTTAGCTGAAGAACGCCTGCGAAACCGTACAGTGTTATTTCCTCTCAGGCTTGACGACGCTGTTATGGAGTCAAATGTGGGGTGGGCCGGAACCGTGCGTCAGCGGCATATTGCGGATTTTGGTGGCTGGCAAGATGATAGTAACTACAAAAAGACCTTTGATCGGTTAATGCGGGATCTAATGGTTAGCCAAGAGCCGGGGGACTAGAAGCAAGTCGTCCTGAAAGCGCCCATCAATTCTCTAGGCGCTCTTCACGTATAATCTGAACAACGTCAGGTGCCAGTACTGTAAGTCTATTCCTACAGATGTAAGCAATTTCGTATAACAAAATCAGAAACGGCTTGCAGACGTTGGCTAGGCGCTGAGGTAGAGTTTCCCGATCTCCACGACTGGGCTCAAATCGCCTATTACAGGTCTACGGCCGCCAGTTTCCTCACCGCGAGCGCCTTGTCAGGCTTACCGGTGCACTGAGTCCGTCGCCATGAAACATAGCCCGCTGCGGCGGGCTTTTTTGTCATATTTCTTGACAGTGGTTGGTTAAAGGCCTGTACAGGCTAACCGATTGAAATACATGCGAAAGGCTCTATAAGTATTATCTTGGTTGTGTTGACATTGTTTACACGTTTATAATCCGGCGCCCGCGGGGATTCATAACGTGTTGTTTTTTAATCTAATCGCAGCTGGCGGCATATTATTTGCTGTATATCAAAGGCTTAAGGGGATTTCCTTTGCCTGGGATCAATCCAGAACAAAATTTGTCGATATAGTTGTGAGGTATCGACAAGGTTTCCATATTTTTTATTATGTTTAACGAACAGAAAGCAGCACAAATGGCGGCCTTTTTTTTGGGTAGGCGGGGTGGCGCTATGTCCCATTTAAAGCTCATGAAGCTGCTCTATTTGGCTGATCGCGAGGCAATGAGACAATTTGAGTTCCCAATTTCAGGCGACCACATGGTGTCTATGCCGCATGGCCCCGTGCTATCAATGACTTTGAATTATATGGACGGCAACATTGAGTCCTCCCCAGGAGGTTGGGAAGAATGGATTTCTGCTAAGGAGAACCACGAGCTTTCATTGCGACAACCTGTTCAGCGTGAAGCTCTGGATGAACTCAGCGATGCGGATATAGATATCCTTGAAACGGTTTGGACCCAATTTGGCCATATGAGCAGATGGGAAATCAGGGATTACACACACGACAATTGTCCAGAATGGAGTGACCCTAACGGATCTTCCAAGCCCATTTCGCCCAAGGACGTATTTCTTGCTCTCGGTCGCTCCAGTGATGTAGCGGAAGAATTAGATGCTGATATAGAGGCAGAGCGTTCGCTCAATAGACTGTTTGCCCAGGTATGATATTCATACCGGTTCGACGGGCAACATTGCTTGTTCCCTCCGGTCCAGATCACAACCCAGATCAAAAACACCTGTTCGTTTTACTTACTGATCCAATTGGCGAGAAGCAGGAAGCCTTACTTACCGGACTCGCGTCGGTACGAGCAGGCTCATACCATGATCCGACGTGCATTCTATATCCTGGGGATCACGATTTTATTCAGCGCGAGAGCTACGTTAACTATCAGCGTGCCCGGATCGAGCCCATTGAGGCACTTAGTAGGGGCGTGAGTGATGGATTGTTTATTCCTAAAGGCACCATAGACTCAGGCATCTTTATGAGGATTTGTCAGGGACTACTGGATTCCAGGCATGCCGCTGAAAAGATGAAACGTTTTTATTTAGGTACCACTGATGCTTAGTATGACTTCGCTCCCTTAGTTGGCCGGGCTACTCCGTTGCCACAAGCCATTTCGTCTTCCAGCAGTTCTTTCCTGAAAATGGTGAAATTATCAGGCGCCTCGGTACACCCTGCGCTTGGTTGCTCTTGATGCCGAGCACGGCGATCATGTAAGTTGGCAATATTTCTTGTATAAATTGGTCGGGGCGAGAGGATTTGAACCTCCGACCCCTTCGTCCCGAACGAAGTGCGCTACCAGGCTGCGCTACGCCCCGATTTAATAACTGCGGTTAACCGAGAAATCGAC
>BTQB01000198.1:0-5295 GCA_036985655.1 Anaerolineae bacterium
CTCTTACAGTAAACCTAACATTCGGTCCAAAGCCACAGAAAGGAACCAACTCGATATAAGGACTTGTTGGCGTGGCAGTTGGAGAAGGTGTAGCTGTCGGTGACGGGGTTGATGTTGCAGTTGGGGTTGATGTAGGTGTCCCTGCACGAACAAAATCTGTATCCCAGGACAGATCCGTTTGATTTTCGACCTTGATGACATGGTCAGCTATGAGCGGCGAGCTTAAGGGAACATCCGCAAAACCAGAGCAATCGTGTGCTTCAACTGTATTAGTAAGCACTGCGGTTCCAATAAGACGCGGGACTCCGGGTGAAACTTCGTCACTCAAATCGAAGATGTAAACGGTGGAAGGGGGTGAATTCAGATTACCTGAAACAGCTAAGGAAATTTTACCTATGACAGGTATCTCTTCAAAATGCGTATCACACTGTGGTGGTCCCGGCGTATTTGTCGGAGATGGTGTATTAGTCGGAGATGGCGTATTAGTCGGAGATGGGGTATCAGTAGGTGTTGGTGTAGGTGTATTTGTCGGTGTTGGTGTAGGTGTATTTGTCGGTATCGCCTCGGGTAAATCAGGCATTGGTGGAGGCAGACCGATGCCGGCGCTGATACCACCCATCGAATCAAACAGTTCATTAATCATCGACACCTGGCCCGTGACTTTAATATTCGTACCTATCGGCCGAAATAGTGGATTGATTATGGGTACCCAATAGTAGGCCCGCACCACAACAGGCTTTCCAGCCGCTCCAGGATTGTCTAGCCAGGGACCATTATTGGCTTCATCAATACCCCAAACCTCTATTCGGTAGGCCTTGTCACTTCCCCACGGCGCCTGGGGATCCGCATCTAAAGGAAGAGTACTTAATTGCTTGTAGGTAGTACTGATGACGCAGGTAAGGCGATCGGGTGGGTTCATACAATCGAAATTCCCAGTGCTGGCATATCGGGCCCCAGATCTGGCAGCACTCTGAACAGTGACCCAGGCCCAACCAATCCGGCCTGCGTCTATTATGACTAACAATAGAACTAGCAATACGATGATGATGATTGCAAATTCCGTCAGTGCCTGACCGCGGTCCGCGCGTTTAAATCTGTACATTTTGATCCCAATTCCCCCTTGCTGCCGGAGCTTTCACGATGCAAACAGGTTGACTGCTCCAACGATACAGAGACCTACCAGGGTCTTAAGATACAGTTTTCGGTGAAGATTATGTGAAAATATAGCGGTTACATATATTACGATAGCGATAGTATTTGACCTCGATTCAATGGGCGCCAATTAAAGTGACCCCTATTGTCAAGACTACAGATCGACGAAATTAAGATGGGTCATCGGGTCATAGATTCGGTACCTTATCAGAATAATGAACATTAGCGGGTAACTAGTAGACGAGGCTTTGGTGTGGCCGCTCGCAATTGTATAGCTGGAAGTAATCATGCAAGCCGGCAACAAGCGCCTGCACCGCGGCGTACTCCTTAATGTAAATGTACTCGTACTTGACAGTGCGCCAGAGCCGTTCAACGAAGATGATGTCAAAGACGCGCCCACAACCGTCCATACTGAACAGTTCCGGGTCATTTTGATGTGTGCGGTGTTGGCTGTATCTGGCTGTTGTATAGGACCAGTTCTCGCGCGTTGTGGCCTGCTGGCTACGGAAACTTGCCTGACCTACACACAGATCACGAAGGCGCTTAAGATGGCCCTGGCCCATCGCCTGCCGCGGCCTGGTTAGCTTCACCATTCCGATCGCGGTAGCCATTACGCCAGCGGAAGCTGCCAGCATCTGCTGACTAGACACGAATCGATTGCTAGCAGGAGCCGCACAGGTTATGTCCCCGAAAAGCGCCGGTGGAACGTTTCCCACTCTCAAGACCGAGTTGGTTCATATCCGTAACTACTCTACCCTCAGAGAAGCGAAATCTGATAACTTTGAGTATTTTGACGTCTTTAACACCAGGAAACGTCTTCATTCAGTGTTAGGTCACAAGTCGCTGATAGGGTTTAAGTCGTATCCACTCCTCCTTAACTATGAGTCCGTTTTTTACTGTTCATTCCACTTCTTATAGGGTTATGATAGGTAAATCAATATATGCTAACAATAGGAGTACGGTACCCAGAGTTTCTCCTATTCCCAAAGGTAGCAGAGTAAAAGCTGCATTTTCACGTCCCCTTAACATCTCTGAAAACAGTTGCTCATAGTTTCCCCCCGGTTTTCAATTTCCCTTTTTAAATCCCCAGCGTCGAATTTTAAGCCTCCTTACCTGGAAAGTTGCAGAATAGTTTCTTACATTGGCTAAAATTCTCTTGCCATTACCGGTACCGTCAAAGGCGCCCCAAATCGTCTAGAAACTTGAACAAAATAAACTTGGCGCTATAATTAGCACATATGTTCTATGTGTTAAATAGATAGCCCGATGGAAATCAATCACCTCTCAAGAGAAAACGATATTAAGGCCCCTATTCGCCGGTTCGATGGATTCGCCCTGGTAGGGTTGGCGATATTGATCTTGCTTGCTTTCCAGGCCGCTGTTACCGGCTTACGCTCACCTTCAAAGGCCCCTCCTGAGCCCATATCGGCCGCGTTTGAATCATCGGAAATCAGGGACAGCCATGCTCGTTATCCAAGATTCCGATCACAATCCCCACGTCCTTTATCAGCAGCGCCGGCCGCCGCTATCATCTACCCATATGACAGCTTTATCCTCACCCAGGGACCTCACGGCGGTTCTTACGGGCACATGGCTATAGACCTGGCAGCCGGTGCTGGGACTGAGATCAAATCACCTATTGCCGGCAAGATAGCCGCCCTATTTAAAGATGAAATCGGTAATCCAACTCTTGTTATCGAAAATGAGATTTACCAGGTCACATTGCTCCACGGGCTGTACAGCGTCTACATCGGCCAGGAAGTTGAACAAGGCCAGGTTATCGGCAAGGAGAGCAACGCCGGCAATACAACCGACATGCTCGGCCGATCCTGCCTTGGACGGGAATGTGGCTACCACACCCATTTAAATATTTTCGACAAGAGAATCGGCGCCAACGTAAATCCCCTGGCTGTTCTGGGCAAGTAGCTGGCCGGTTGGGTTCGTAGTTCCAACCAAGTATTGGAAAAGCGTGCAGAAATTAGTGAACCCAATAAATATCACCTCAGATGGCCTCCAGTTCTTTCTCAAGTCCCATATCGCACTTAAGTCCAGGTCCAGCCCCTAACTCCTCGATTTCTCATCACATATCCATTAATAGATGCTATCATTTAACAAATAGGTTAGATTATTAGCACAACTTCATTCTATTATGGAAATATTGGAAAATAAGGACGAATGGTCCAGGGCTTTTAGGGATGGCTGGCTGGCCCATCTGAAGAAAACAGGCCAGCTTGACTGGCGCCTTTACCAGCATCCTCGAAACAGCTCTTCACCTGTTGGTCCAGGTATAAAAGTAAACCAAAGCCGCCTGATGCTGATATCCTCTGCTGGCGGTTATGTGGCTGAACAGCAGGAGCCCTTTGATGCTGCGAATCCATTAGGTGACTATACCTACAGGCTGTTGCCGACGGAAATTCCGTTCGAAAAGATTAAATACGCTAATGATCATTATGATCACGCCTTTATTGATGAGGACCCCCAGATAGCCTTGCCCCTAAAACTGCTAAGCACGATGGTATTGAGGGGCGAAATCGGAATGCTGGCTTCCTCGGTTATAAGCATAATGGGCTACCAGCCTGATTCAGCGTTGACTGTTGACGAATTAGTGCCCCATATAATCAAGATAGCCAAAGAGCATTACGTCCAGGCAGCTTTGTTTGCCCCGATATGACCGGTCTGTCACCAGTCCGTTGGACTGATTGCCCGGGCTCTTGAACTCGAAGGGATTGCCACGGTTATCGTGGCCTGGAATGGGGGTCGAATCCGCCCGCTGTCAGTTCCTCGTGTTGTTATCACCCAGTTGAAACGAGGCACCGTCTTTGGGAGACCCGGGGACGACGGACAGCATCGACGAATTCTTGAAGCAGCTCTTTCATTGCTTGAAGAGCCCACACCTCAAGACCCTCTCGTTCTAAAAGAAAGTCTTTAGGTTTTGCCATACAACACAAAAAGGGCTTTGCCTGGCGGCAAGCCCTCTTTGCGAATAGAGAAGTAGAGTTGAACAAGTCGCGGACAACTCGGAGGATAGTTACCCGTTCAAACTAACAGAGGGTTAACCATTATCTAAAATACAAAATTTCGTGTTATGGAAAGCAGGTCATTCTTCCTATTTATTTACAATCTGGTCCTGTTGGTGAATCCGGAAATGACTGGCAGTCCTCCATGCTTTGTTGAATGCCGAGGTGTTAATCAGGACTGATAGTCATAGAGTTAGAATTTCCGCCACAATTTCGAACCCTTTTCTGAATTCGTGCGCTTTTGGCTATCTAATTCACCGGCCAACCTACTGGAAGCAAGCATAGAGGTCGCTCTTCCCCGGGTAATCCTAATACCGAATGGACCTGTTCGTCATCAAACGCCCCGACAAAAACAGTGCCGAGACCTAAGGAACCTGCTTGCAGATAAACGTTCTGAGCAGCGATACCGGCATCCATGTAAACATAGCGCTCTCCTCGCTGACCATACCGGCTTGTTGTTCTTTGGAAAACAGCAGAAATTACCAGAACGGCCGCTGCATCAGCGATCCAATCTTGGTTTATAGCCGCCGTCGCCAACCGTTCAATTAAATCTGCCCTGACAAATCTGCTCAGCTCATGACCTTGAGGTGAATATTTATAGATTCCTACAGGCAACCCTTCAATATCCCTGGCCACGACATAAAATTCCAAAGGATATTGCGCGCCTGCTGAAGGCGCTGTCCGCTTACCCGTTTCAGGCCGGTTGATTCCCTGGGCAGCCCAAAGTAATTGGCCAAGCTGCTCCAAGGAGATAGGCCTGTCCAAATAATCACGAACTGACCGCCTGTTTAAGATAGCTTCCTCTATGGAGGTGCTGCTGCTGAAGCTAACCGGTGGCAGACTAATCCTCGATTCCCGTGTGTCCATTTGCCCTGGCTCATTGATAATCTTCGACATCCCGTTTCCTCCACAAAATCAAACGATTTTTCAAAGTAAACCACTCTATCATAAGATATTAGCCAGGGACAGTTCCGATCAACACCTTTTAAGAGTGATCTTTATCAGATTGTGCCTTGCCGCTCAATTTATAATCATCTTCACCCAGGTGCGTTGAAGTCCTAGCGGGAATCTATATATGTCCCTTTGGCCACCCTGGGTTAAAATTCCATTGCTTTGGTGGCAGATA
>BTQB01000199.1:0-5243 GCA_036985655.1 Anaerolineae bacterium
ATATGGCCTGGATTTGAAGCAAGTCAAACAAAAAAGAGATGGCGATCCGGCCGAAGCGCGGATAAACCATCCCTTCTGAACGTTTTGCCAGAAATAAGATCTAGCTCTCTGATTCCTGTAACTCGTCGATCTTTTCGGTGAGAATAGTAATCTTTTCGTTCAAAGCATCGATATCGCTCTTTGAGGGGATATTCATTCGATCGAGGATATCTTTCATCCGGCCGTCAACCTGCTGCCTAGCATCAGCCTGGACCTCTTCACCCTTTTTGCGCCGCTTATCCATAATATCCTTTATGAGTTTGCGGCCATCTTTTTCAGCTATCTCGCCTCGCTCAATGAGCTTGTTGACAAACTTCTCAACTTCCTCTTGCGTTAGAGCAACAGCGCCTATACTAGCGTATAAGATCTTACGGGTCATTTCCAATAACGGGTTTGGTCCACTTTCCTCAATTATTTCTTCTTGAACTTCAACTTCTTCTACCATTGTAATCCTCCTATAGTGTAGGCTAGATATTCACGTAAATTTTTATAACGCAGTGCGTTATAAAATGAATTTTAACGCAATGCGTCATAAGAGTCAACCGGCGGATTATTAGACCTGTATTAGATTAGGGCAATATAATCAGCCACAGTTATTGAGATTTTCACCGCGTTGATCCTCAAAGTATAATTAGATGGGATTGAAGGGTTGGCAATGCCAACCCTCGAATTTTTTATCTAGAGTTTGAATAATTGACCACGAAGAAGGAGTCAGCTATGACGGATAAAATGGTCATTGTAATAACAGGCGTCGGCGACTATTGGGGCGCCAGATTGGCAGAAAGGCTTACCCAAGAAACAGGCTATCATATCATTGGAATTGATAATGAACCCCCACCAAATGGCGCCGACGGATTAGATTTTATCGAGGCTGATATCGATAACCCTCTCGTGGCTGAACTGCTAGCCAGAGAAAAGGTTACCGTTCTCTGTCACCTGAAGTTCAATGAACGGGTGAAGCTGGATAGCGCCAATTATGAAAGGAATGTTATCAACACAGAGAAATTGCTAGAGGCATGTACGAGGGCGGGAGTAGAAAACGTAATTCTTCGAAGCAGCACGGCCGTATATGGGGCGCATGCGGATAATTCGGCGTTCCTTGATGAGAACTCACCGTTAAGAGGAAGCCGTTCATTTGGCCATACTCGCGATCTCGTTGATATTGAAGAGTTTTGTGAGGAAAACCAGGATCGATTCGAAGAAGTTGGATTAATAATCTACCGGTTTGCCAACATAGTCGGCCGGGATGTTGATTCACCCATGACCCGCTTTTTGAGACAGAAGAGGCCTTTTGTATTATTTGGATTCGATCCTATGATTCAATTTATCCATGAGGACGACGTGGTTGAAGCGCTAGCCCAAGGTGTAATGAATCCGATTCCCGGTGTGTTTAACCTGGGTGCGGATGGAGCAATGCCCCTGACAAGAGTTATGCGCCTGGTGCGAAAAAGGCCCACACCTCTCTTTCACCAGTACGCGTACAAGAGATTTTGCAAAAAGAGCGGGCTTGGATTTCGGAGAAGAAGATCTCAGCCTATCGAGTGGGATTATTTACGCTATCCGTTGGTTGCTGATCTAACCAAAATGCGGGAGACCTTGAATTTTTATCCAGCTTATACGGCCGAAGAAGCGTTACGCGATTTCGCTGGAACCAGAGGGAAAGATGAAGCAGTCATTTAAACCGAACAAGCGTGATATTTAGAGCGCCAGTTGGGATCCGCAGCACCAATAATATTATCATCCATAATGTACTGCAGAAGCTTATTAATCGTTCGCAGCCGGCAATAAACAGCTCCAAAGAAGGAGATTATCAATGAACATCGAAAACAACGACAAACGCTGCCAGGCAAATACAAAAAGCGGCCGTCGATGTAAAAACAGGACCTCTGGTGGATCAAGATTCTGCTACCGGCACATCCCGGAAGCGAGCCAAGAAAACGGAAGAAAAATCAGCGGGTCCAACGATACCTCCAACCAGAATAGTGCGGAGCTTAAACAAGTACTCATCCATGAGATCGAAGATCTTGTTGCCAAAGTTAGAACCATAGATCCAGAGTATGAACCTCCATCGAGTGGAAGGGAGAGCTCAAATGGACCGACGTCGACAGTTACAGGCTCAGGGCTGATGTCGAAAGTTCGAAAGGTGATAAACGAGGGATTATTTGACCCCGAAACTTTAAAAGGCATTTGGTACATGCTTAACTACACCGCTGAATATCAGGGGGATATGATTCGGCGAAGGTTGAAGGGAGAATACGAAACCGATGAATGGGGTATGGACTGGGAATTTCTTGAGCTTATCAGGCCAACACTGGATTTCTTATACAAAATCTACTGGCGAATAGAGACTTCCGGCATGGATAATATTCCAGACTATGAACGGATTCTTCTAGTAAGTAATTACTCAGGAGAAATGCCATGGGACAGCCTGATGATCATGACCGCTGTTCTGGGAGAACATCCAGCACAAAGGTTGGTTCGCTCTCTTTACCCCAGTTGGATGCCCAAGTTACCATTTTTATCGTCAGGGTTAGTTAAAATTGGCCAGGCGCTGGCATCGTATGAAAACGGCGTAAGGTTATTGGATGATGATGAGCTTGTCTGCGTTTATCCTGAAGCCTCGAGAAATTTTAGCAAAGTTTTTAAAAATCGTTATGAATTAGGACGGTTCGAAAGCAGCGACTTTATCAGGATGGCCTTGACAACGGGGACGCCTGTTATTCCAGTGAGTGTGGTCGGGGCAGAAGAGACCTATGTACCTCTCGCCCAGATAGCTCTGCCTGAAGATTTTGACAGCTTCCCTCACTTACCAATCACCCTTCGATTCCCCTGGTTGGGATTGTTGGGAACCGTGCCATTACCATCCAAATGGTATATTGATTTCGGCGAACCTCTATCATTGGCCGAATACAGTCCGATTGACGCGGAAAACCTGACCCTCGTCTCTGAGCTGGCTGATGAGGTTAGGGATGAGATCCAGAGTATGGTCAACAATCGGTTAGCCAAGCGCCGATCTATCTTCTTCTAAAGGTGTATTCTTATACCATGCCAGTCTACAGCAGCGCAGAACAACTGTACGCTACCTTTGATCTGCTTTTTAAAGAGGTGCAAACGCGTGATTCAAAAGCAGCTGAAAAGGTCCAAAAGGCCAAGGTGCTGATACGATTTTATTTACAGGATCCGGAAGCTTCAATTATCATTAATGGTCGACGAAATCCGGCTACGATCACCTTTGACGATATGCGCATCAGACCGGAAGTAGATGTAAAAATGAGTGCTGACACCTTTCACCATATCATCTTGGGCGACGAAAGATTGTCAAAATCTCTGGCAAACGGTTCAATGAAAATTAGAGGACCGGCTCGCAAGGCATTGGCGCTTGCTGACCTCTTTAAGCAATGCCAGGATTTATATCCGGAGATACTGCGGGAACAGGGTATAGAATATTAGCGCCTGCTGGTTTTAGGAGATTATTAACTGTTTCCTGCTTATCTGATGAATATTGTCGGATCGTTAATAATAAAGATGAACTTATGACATTATGTCAATAACAATATTTTGTAACGGGAGAGAGAATTATGGGACTCCTATTTCCAAGCGATGAATGGGTCAAGGCTGCTATGGTGGAGGTTAATCAAAGCGAGGCTTATAAAGCGGCCGCCAAATCTTGGGAGGGCGATCTTATTTTCGTCATAACGGCCGTTCCTGGCGATAGAAAAGAGGTTAAGTTATACATGGACCTCTGGCACGGAGAGTGCCGCGATGCCTACGAGGTTACAGATTCCCAGGATTCAGAATTTATTATAGCAGCGCCTTTACCTGTCTGGCGAAAAGTGTTGGAGGGCAAACTCGACCCGATTCGCGGACTTGTATCCAGGCAGCTAAAGATGAAAGGCAATATGATGAAGGTGATGAAGGCCCCAAAGGCGGCCGGGGAATTAGTAAAGAGCTGTGGCAAGGTCGATACAGATTGGCCCTCGTAGGAGCCATTTCACCGATAGAAGCGCCAGGCTATTAGAATAGCTGTGGGCTGCTAGATATCAATTCCTGGTAAGTTCATGTTAGTTGGGTTAGCTTTAGGCGGGGGAGCAGCCAGAGGGATGGCTCACATTGGCGTTTTAGATGTGTTGTCCAAGGCTCGAATTCCGTTTCACTGCGTAAGCGGGTGCAGTGTGGGCGCAGCAATAGGCGCCTTATTTTGTGCAGGTTATTCGACGGACGAAATCCGCTGTGTAGCTCCCCATATTCACTGGCGGCGTATTGCCCAAAAGGCCAGGTCCAGCAAACAGGGCTTGTTGAGCTTTGAAAGGTTGGAGCGGATGATGGTGATGATGATTGGAGATATTGATTTCTCTGATCTAAAAGTGCCCTTCAGTGTAGCAGCGACGGACTTCGAAACGGGTGAGAGGGTTATTCTCAAGAGCGGATCCGTTGCAAAAGCGGTGCATGCCAGTTGTTCTATTCCTGGCTTCGTGGTCCCTGTTGAGATAGAGGGTCAGCTCTTGGTTGATGGGGGGATCGTAGATAATCTGCCAGTTGAATTAACCCGGGACCTGGGCGCCGAATATGTGGTAGGCGTCGATATATTTATGCCCAACTACCGGCGAGGATACGGACTGTTAGGCATTGGCTTAACCACCATCGAGACACTCATAAGAAATGCTGGAGGAGGCGTCAGCGGGGCTGATTTTCTAATCAAACCGGATACAGCAGGCAAGACATATATTCGCTTCTCTCAACATCGAGAACTCATTTCTGAAGGAGAGCAAACAGCCCGCGCTTGCTTACCTGAATTAATAAACGATCTGAAAATAAATGGTTTAATTATCTGAGCTTAATGGAACCACGCTTAGGAAACGATTCTACAAGTTTTAGAAATTAAACTAGCTACCCTACACTTTTGAAATCTCGGAGATTACCTGAGCGAATTGAACGGAAATGGACATAAACACCACCTATTTGAGCAGACGGTCCAAAGTGAAACCAGAAAATCACGGCCCGTAAAGCTCGATTTTGGACTTGGAAAACAAATTTCATCGTTCATTTTCTCTGGCGCCAATAGGTTTCAGCAAACTGTAGGGTAGCTAGAAATATATTATTATTGTAGCATAAAAGATGACAAATAAGCTTTGCTTCGATCTTATTATTTAAAGCCGCACAGAATCCCAGGATTTTCAATTTGTTCTAAATCCTAGTACCTAGTT
>BTQB01000200.1:0-5224 GCA_036985655.1 Anaerolineae bacterium
AAACGAAACAGGCGGCAAGTTGACCAAGTGGGGTCCCAGCGCCTGTAAACGTCGGACTATTGGGCATAAATCGAAGATCTGTCAACAGCTCGTAGAATGCTTCGGCTGCCTGCCTGGCATCACCTCCAATCTCTTTCTCTACGATGGCCACATGTGCTGCAACTCTAGAAAACATCCCATCAATGCTCTCGATTGGCTGTCCATCTTCTCCCTTCCGTAAATAACGGCGTTCAAGCACAGCCCGGCTGTTTGAAGTGAGCCGGATTCGTGGAACTGGTCTAGGTTTCTTTACTTTCAACGAATCTGCCATCAGAATCTCCGTTTGGAGTCGTAAATATGGGGTAAATGAGTCAATATTTAATATAAATTTATTACTTCTATTCTGCGAGTAAACGGTCGATTTCGCTGCGTATGGATTCCAGGTCATCGAGCCGCAGATAAACGATAGCGTAGCGGATATAAGCGACTTGATCCAAATTTTTTAGCTGTCGTATAGCCCTGTCGCCCACAAGCCGGCTAGGAACTTCTGCTTTTCCCATCTGTTGTAGTTCAGACTCAATTGCACCGATAATTCTCTCAATATCCGCTGCTGCTACAGGCCGTTTCGCACAGGCGACCCGAATTCCTGCCATGAGCTTTTCGCGAGAAAACTCCTCTCTTGTTCCATCGCGCTTGACAAGCATTGGTGTTGCCAATACAGGTCTCTCATAGGTGCTGAACCGTTGTTCGCATTGAACACATAGGCGTCTTCGACGAATGCCACCACGTGAATCGTGGCTGGTGTCAATAACGCGTGTCTTTTCGTGCTCACAATAAGGGCACTTCATGAGAACCCAAAAACTCGTTCGTTTTTCCCTACGTCATAATAATTGCCCCATATATATGGCAAGATATTACCATGTCCCCCATATGTGGCATGAAAGAGAGGTGCATTATAACATAGGCAAATAGCGTCGACAAGACTTTTCACGACCTATTTTTCCTTAAAAATTCCTACCAGTTACAGTATGGAATCTGAGGTACTTCTGGCTGGCCTTAATCTGGCCGTTTGCGTAAAAACGTCGGAATATCCAAGTCGTCAACACGAAAGGTAGGTCGGGGTGGCGTCGGTCGTGATTGGGTGACCGGCCGTCTTTCACCGCTGGTTCTTGTCTGTTCCCGCACTGGTTTCCCTGTTGGCAGAGTTCGATCCATCCGCCTCGTCATCTGCCTGATAGAAGGTATCGCATGCTCAAAACCTGTGGCTATAACGATAATCCTCACTTCATCGTCCATGTTTTCATCGACCACCGCACCAAAGATCAAATTTACATCAGGATGGGCTGTTTCGCGGATAATTGATGCCGCCTGGTCGATTTCATACAGGCTTAGATCCTTGCCGCCAGTCACGTTGAATAGGATTCCTCTCGCGCCATCGATGGTGACATCAAGCAGCCGGCTGGACAACGCTTGTTCAGCTGCAATTCGTGCCCTATCTTCACCTGACCCCTGGCCGACAGCCATTAAGGCCGCTCCGCCAACTGACATAATCGATTTGACATCGGCAAAGTCGAGATTGATCAAGCCCGGCACGGTGATTAATTCGCTGATTCCCTGGATGCCTTGTCTTAAAACATCATCAGCCATTCGGAAGGATTCCATCAGGGAGCTGCGTTTGTCAGCCATTTCCAACAATTTGTCGTTGGGAATGACAATGAGCGTGTCTACTTGATCTTTAAGGTTTTCAATACCTTCCTCGGCAACACGAGCTCGTTGAGCGCCTTCAAAGCTAAACGGCCGGGTAACAACACCTATTGTTAAGGCGCCCTGTTCACGAGCCACCTTGGCCACTATTGGGGTGGCGCCGGTGCCTGTTCCACCACCCATACCAGCGGTTACAAAAACCATGTCCGAGCCCTTGAGCATCGTATAGAGGTCATCCAAAGATTCCTCGGCCGCCCTCTCGCCAATCTTTGGATCACCGCCTGCACCCAGACCACGAGTCGCCTTTTCACCTAAGCGAATGCTATTTTTGGCCTGGCATCGCATGAGCGCCTGGTTATCGGTGTTCAAGGCGATGAAATCAACCCCGGCGATCCCTTCCAAGATCATGCGATCGATGGCATTGCTTCCGCCGCCACCGACGCCAACTACGCGGATCAAGGCGGTACTCTCAACTTCGGGCATCCGCTGCATCCGCTTTACTAATTCCAAACTGCCCTCTCTCGTACTCATATCCACCCTCTCTTAATAACTACATATAGAACGAACAATAAAATATGGCAGGTGACGATATTTCACCTTTACCAACATAATCATCCAGGCAGCAGCGCCCTAAAAAAACCGCCTAACTTTCGACCGATTTCACCCTGTCGTGGCCGTGGGCGATATAAATTTTGTCCGCTGACAGCCCACTGAAGTAAGCCAACACTCGTCGCGAAGGTGGGACTGTATAACGCATCCACTAAGCCAACCATATTCTTTGGTTTTGCTACCCGAGCCGGGACGCCAAGCACTCTCTTTGCGACCTCAGTTATTCCCCTTAATAGCGATCCACCACCAGTTAAAACTATTCCTGCTGGCAGAAGTCCTTCATAGCCAGAACGCTTTATTTCCTGCAGAATTAGGTGAAAGATCTCCTCAGTTCTCGCTTCTATCACGAGAGCCAAATCCTGGCGGCCGACCTGAATTTTCTCTCCTCCAAAAGGTTCGACTGAAAAGACTAAACTCGGATCGATTTCTTGAGGGCGGGAATCCCCGTACTTAATCTTGACCTCTTCAGCCACGTCATAAGAAACCCGTAACCCGATGGCAATATCATTAGTGATATGGAAACCACCCACCGGGATTACCCGAGTATGCCATACTACACCTCCCAGAAATAGAGCGATATCTGTGGTCCCACCACCAATATCAGCGATAATTACTCCCATCTCCTTTTCGCTTGGTTCGAGGACAGACTCGCCCGATGCCAGCGCGTTAAGAACGAACTCCTCAACCTGGAGACCAACATTATCGATGGTGTTACTCAGGTTAAGCAGCGCAGGTGACGCAGCAGTCACTATATGGGCCTCAACCTCCAACCGAAAGCCATGTAAACCAAGCGGGCTTCGGACTTCGTCTTGTTCGTCCAAGGTAAATGATCGCGGCACGATATGAATGATCTCCCGGTTGTGTGGAATTGAGATCGCCTGGGCAGCATCCAATGCTCGTTCAATATCTTCTGGAGTAACCCCAACGCCATTGCGACCGATGGCTACAGCGCCACGATTATTGGTCGAGCTAATATGTTCTCCAGCCATACTGACAAATGCCTGAGACAAATCGTATCCAGAAGTATGTTCAGCTTGTTCGACCGCTCTGGCGATGGCTATCGTAGCCTGGGCAACGTCGACGATCATGCCCTTCCGCATTCCACGCGACTCCTCTTGACCTAGCCCGATAATTTGCAGCTTGCCATCGCGGATTTCGCCAACGATGGCACACACCTTTGTTGTTCCAATATCTATTCCAAAGACAATTTCTTCCATCTTATAAACTCCATTCGGTTACTTCATGGAGAGGGCAAAAAATAATAACAGCTCTCTTATTTATTCATTCATTTCAGACATGTAATACGGCTTTTCTTGATTGCTTACACTGACATAGGTCGGCTTTATCCCACGGGAGATGAGATCTTCAACGAGTGTTTCATACACAACCAATTTCTGATCCATTCCCGAGCCAGTGCCGAAAAAAACACGCCATCCGCGGCCATCCTGATAACTCAATCCATTCCCTGGTCTGTAAAACAGGCGATCAATATTCGGCCGCAGTTCTCTTAGATGCAGAGCTCCACTCACCAAATCATTTGGTATAAAGATTTGCCCTGTATTTGCACCGAATTGTTCCGATTCAATTCTCAGGAGGCCAGCTGTATTTGAGCGGGCAGGTACCACCCGATTGTCTATTGTTATCCAATAACTCTTTCCACCCTGTTCCCAAATAGCAATGGGCCTCTCCTCGGCTATTTCGATAATCGCCTTATTAGGCCAACCTATGGTGACCGTGGCTGATACTACGCCTGCTACCTCACCTATCTGGCCAGCAGCAGTAGTTGGATTCGCAGCAAAAACATGTTTTCCCGCCAGGTCGCTGGCATCAATAATCTCTGAAGCAGGTATTGCTGAATTTCCTTCAACCGTAATTGCAGAAAAATAGAATGATTTATCTGTGCCGATCATCAAGAGAGCGAACACGCATAAAACCAATAAGATCAAACTGAACCAACGAGATGATGTTGCTACTTTCTTGATAGCTGATGTAGGCACTCGAAAACCGTTGCTATTTCGACGACGTCTCTTCTTAGCAGTTCCTGGAACCTCAATTTTTGGCAGCCCTAAAATGTTAGTGCTTTCAACTTTACGACGCTTTGGCTGTTTTTTTCGCCTTTTCTTTGATCTATTAAGTACTTCTATCATCGTCCAGTTACCTGACAAAAATTAACGATTTTTTCAGCTAGACCTGTCCATTTTCGCTCATAGAATATGAGGTTTTCAGCGTTGATTTGACCTTGTATCTCTCCATGGCTAGTTCTATCAAGCGATCTAGGAGTTCCGAATACGACACGCCAGAAGCGTCCCACAGCTTGCTATACATAGATATCTCAGTGAAGCCTGGAATCGTGTTAAGCTCGTTTATGTAAATTTTATTGCTGCTTTTCTCCAATAGGAAATCGACCCGGCCCAGGCCTGCACAGTCGATAGCAATGAATGCCTCGACAGCCAATCGCCTGATATGATCTGATAATGAACCTTCCAATTGGGCAGGAATTATCAGCTCCGAATCATCACTTATGTACTTAGCAACATAATCATAAAAGGATCGTTTTGGCCTTATTTCTCCAACCACGCTGGCAGCCGGCGAATCATTGCCTAAGACAGAAACCTCCAGTTCCCTGGCGTCGAGACCCTTTTCAACAATAACGCGCCGGTCATATCGAGCCGCTTCAGCTATCCCGGAGTCAAGTTCCCGTCTGTTTTCACACTTATTTATTCCGACACTGGATCCGAGATTGGCTGGTTTTGTGAATAGTGGGTAATCGAGCGCATTCTCGATATCAGTTATTATCTGTTCCTTATCCTCCTGCCAGGATGAGGTTAATACCAACTGCCATGGGACAATCGGTATATCATGGGCATGCATTACCGCCTTAAAAATCGCCTTATCCATTCCCACTGCGGATCCAACAACGCCTGCTCCTACA
>BTQB01000201.1:0-5202 GCA_036985655.1 Anaerolineae bacterium
ACCTTTCACAATAAGGCGAAAATGCGAGTCCAAGCCCAAATATTTACCGGGCAGACCCTTGTCAGTACCTGCGTGGCCGACCCTGGTGAAACCCATACTTTACTGAGCGGTTCAATCCGGTACGATATCTATCTCAAAAATGCCGCAAATGGTAGGGAGATCGCACGCAAACGAGACAGCGAGGCTACGACCGTCACATTGAAGGAACATAATGGACACTATTTTCTTACTGAAAGGTAAATTAGCTGGACCTCCCGGGGGTTACCCCTAACCTCTAGGGGGCTAATTATAGTGTGTGTGCTATAATCGCTACACGAAACTCATAAGCTGCAAGCATCACATTGCCCCTTTTTGGGCATAGTGGGTTTATTATATTCGCTACACGAAATTGGGTTCTGGAATGTTATTATGGTGACTGTTTAAGTGATTTCTCCAGCAATCCGGTTAACCTAACTCTCGCAGCCGGGCGCAGAGCTCGCTCATGACTGCCAATCCGACTTCCGGGCGCAGATGCAATATCTCCTTGAAATCCTGCTGGCGTATGTAGAGCGCCCGGACATCACCATGTGCTGTTAAAGTGGCCATCCGGACCTCATCGCTAATGATGGCCATCTCTCCTACATAATCCCCTGGTTGACGCCGACCTAATTCCGTCCGACTCCCGTCATCACCAACGGCCGTAACAATTACTTCTCCTGAAACGATGATATATAAGACTTCGCCGGCTTCACCCTTTTCAGCGATGATTGTGCCATCGCTGAATGCCCGCTCTCCTGTTACGGCCGCGATCTGCTTTAGATCGTTTGGCGGCAATTTTTCAAATAATGGGACCTGGCGAAGGAACAAGATGCGTTCCATAGTTGACAATGTTTGCAAGGTTTCCACAGGGGCGCCTCCTAAATCGGTTAATCGTGTTTCACGCGTTAACCCGTACAGCGGGGTTAAGGCTGTTTCGCGAACAAGGGGATCTGGATCGGTTTCGGCTAATTTGTTAAGCTGGCGTTTGATTTCATCGAGAGCAGGCTCCATCTTGTCTGATTCTGCGGCCGCCCCATTGTTTGTCATCAAGGCTTGTGCAAGGAGCACACCGCCTGCGCGAAGCCATGGATCTTCGTCGCTCAATATGCTAAGCAGCCAGGCCAGTTTGTAGTTTGGAACAACTTGATCGCCCCTCTCCCACAAAGGCAGCACCTGGCGAACAATTTGGGGATCGCCAACCGATTCTACTGTTTCTAATGCATTTGCCCGCTGTTGGCCATCTTGGCTCTCTAGATTATCGACAGCAAGGGATATGGCGTCTTGACCTATGGCCGCGCCCATGGCACGCAGGGTGTAGGCCCCGTGACGCCTGGCCTTTTGTTGAAGTGAATCAACCATTAAGCGGCCGGCCTCCACTATTGGTGGCTTCTGAGGGGACCCAGGATCCGGCCCAGCTTCGATATAGAAGAGGTTAAAACCCCGGCCCTCCCGCCATAGTTGGTGATAATATCGGGCCATGGCTCCCTGTTCTTTGGCGTACGCCTTCAGGTCCGCTGACAACTTGCGAGCGGGCAGATAGCTTAAAGCCAATAAAGCCCCATCTTCTAACTTAGGGTTATTTAGCGCGTCAATTACGACTTCTAGAGCTGGTTCACCAATCCCACCCAGGGCTTCGGCCACAGCCTGGCGCACATATTGATCTTCATCACCAAGAGCTTCCTGCAGGGGATTTAAACACAGTTCCGCATCTAGTCGAGCTATCAGCCCTGCAGACGCCCGCCTTACAGCCGGAGCTGGATCCCTCAGACCTTCTAAGGCGATATCATATGCTGCGGGTCCCCCGTTCCTGGATAAAGCTTCTAAGGCCATAATGCGATCACTGTCGCTGCTTCCATATTGGTTCGTCTGGCTGGCCGTCGCCAGCTCTACCAACATGGACTGCGCTTCTGTATGGGGTCCGATAATAAGTAGAGCTGCGGCCGATTTGCAGCGAACTGCCGTATCCGGATCTTTTAATAATGGTTCCAGATAAACGGTCATGCCCTTGGGGAACTCCGTCAGCTTACTGATGGTCGTAATCGCCTCTTGCCTTACTGCCGGATCCGGATCTTTAAGAAGCACCGCGACTTCTAGTAGGGCTGCAGAGGTTCCTGAAGAGCCCAATGCCCGCAATAATGCGGCTCGAACGGAAGGATCTTCGTCATTGAGTCCTTCAACCAGCGCCTGGGTAGCTTCCGGAACGGAGAGATTGCCAAGGATATCGGCCGCTACACGGCGTACAGCGGTCTCCGGGCTATGAATTCCTGCCACGGCCGCGGCGACTGCCTCCCCATCCTGTTTGAATCCCCCAAAAGGCTGTTCTTCGCTGAAAAAGATGTGGGATTGGCCAGCACGAAGGGCGGCGACAATGGCTGACCCATAGGCGCCACGAGCTTTCCATACAAAATATGTAGTGAATGCTGCTGCTGCCACGCCCACAAGGTATAAGGAATCGCTTGGTACAACTCTGTCACCTAATAGGAGCAGCACGCCAGCCAGCGAAACGCCAAATTGATTGGCAACACCGCGGATAAAGGTCCTGGCTCTCTCCCGCTTCTCAGGGGCTACGACGTTGTACATGGCCTGATTAGCGCCTTCAGCAACACCTTCAGACCAGAAAATTTGGAGCCATCGAAATAAAATCAGGGCTGTGAAGCTGGCGCTTACAGCTGCAACCGAAAAGCCAACAAGATAAATAATCGGGTAGACTAATATGGTGGTCATGAAGCCATAACGGCTGTATAGACGGTTGGCGAAAAAAAGGGAAGCTGCTACTGCAACACCGGTAGCGATCCCCTGGAATGTGCCTAAGAAAGCAGCAAGAGCTGCCTCATCCGGGAATTCAACTGTGACTGCCCGGGCAAAGGGAAAGACGAGAGAATAATAGAGGACTGCGAATAACACAGCAGCAATGGCCATCCAGCTCAACAGCGAAGAGGTACGTACTGTTCTATACCCTTGCAGGATATTCTCCAAAGCGCTTGAGGTCCGCTGCCCATAATCCGAATCAATCCGAACCTGGTTGTTGGCCATCAAGCTCTGAGCGATCACAAAGGCGATGGTCAGTCCGAATGCCCATATCAATAATAGATTCTCCGTTCCAATCAGGTTGACGAGGAGTCCCGTTGCCAGGCTGCCCAGGGCCAGCCCGACAATGCCGCCTACGCCGAAGAGAGGAAATAATCGCTTAGCCTGGCGGCCATCACACGCCAGCCCAGCTGAGCCCCAGGTAAAAAGGTTCTGGATTATCCAATAGACATTCATCCCCAGCCAAAGCGCGGCATAAAACCAGGTTAGATTCAGCTCTAAGAGCAGTCGTGCTCCAATAAGAAGAATGGCCATTATGAGGGGCAGCCAGCCATATAATCGAGATACCTGGACCCGGGCCATAACGCCGGTCATAAATATTGAGGTCACCGGTGAAACTATGCCCAGAATGATGTACATCAAGGGCAAGAACTCAACCCCGAAGCGTGAATAGAAAAGGGCTTCAATACCGGGCGAACCGACAGCGCCGCCTGCGCTGGCGGCGAACATCATACCGGTTATTAGGGCAACAAGCGCCCCTTCTCCAGGACGAACCCGAAGCAGGACCGATACTCTATTAGCTGCCTGGCTCATTATCCCAGCGCCAGACCTGCTCAAAGATGTGTAAGTAATTAACCCCCAGAAATTTCAGGTTAGTTTCATCCTCGTGCCCTCTCCGGACCAGCATTCTCGTTAACATTGGCGTATTAGATATATCCTCCACTCCTCGTGGAGCTAATTCCAGTCCAAAAAAAGGTCGCTCCCATGACCGATGTATTCTGGTCCCATTACCTCGAGAGCCGTTTCAATATCCCTGACAACGTCGGATATATCGGGTTGGTTTACCTAGATCAGCCCCAGAACGCTTCCATTTTGGGCGACTGCTTCCAGCATCGGCCGATCTCTTGTCAGTTCCAGCCACCATCCTTACCATCACTGTAACTACCTTCTGCAAAGATATTACCTCTGTTATGAGTCAGGCTGGCGATCCACAGGCCTGGGGCCGAATCATGTAGCTTTTAAGCATGGTTCTCACCATTCATAAGAGTCAATTTCTTTTCATTTTTATGGGTCCGGAACAGGTCCTGATTACCCCGTCATGACCCCATCTGATGCTGGATGATCTTATGCTTTGGGAATTCAAAATCAACGGTCTTGCCCAGGTGTACAGCGTAGGTCCTACAGTGTTAAAAATGTACCAGACTACATTAAAACGCGAAAGCCTCGAACGTTTAGTCGAGGCTTTCCATACTGCTTCTCGAGTTTTCGGGAATTTTGTTACTTCCCTTCCCTACTCATAAAACGGATTGAGTGGCTGTTGAAAATAGATTTCCCTTATTCAAACTTACCTTAATTTGGTCATTTAACTTCTTAACGAGGTTATACGCTGTTGGTTATCTCCCTTACAGAGTCGAAAAGTGATCGTAAGCCTCGGCTTCAAAGTCCCGATTTACCCGAATCTGGCCTATGATGCCTAGGCCAGCAACGACGATGAAGAACAACAGCCACCAGAATGATTCGTCGAGTGCTGTCTTCACGGGATCCACCATCAGCTCGATTGGTCCCATGCCGCCCAGGGCTAGCAGTGTATATATTATCAGACCCGCCCCACCGACTGCTGTTGCGACGATGATGGCGTACTTTTGAATGTTAAAGTAGTAAACCGCCAGGGCAACAACAATGCCGATGACGACGGCGATGAGCCAGAGCAGGAAACCGAAATCCATTCCAATCCATTCTAGTACCGCAAAAGTGGCGCCATATCCCAGGGAGAAGGATATGATGCCCACGGCAATAAAGTAAAACAGGTAGGAAAGAATAGCGAATATCGCCCCGACGATAAACCCGACCACCCAACTTGTGACAGTTGCCAGTAAGGCTTCACTTAAAATCCATTGTATAGTCTGGACCCCTAGAAAGAAGCCCACAAAAAATCCCCAGATGGGGAGCAAGACGAGGAACAGCCTGTAGCCGGAGAAGACGACGGCGAGGCCAAAAAGCAAGGCGATTAAACCCATGCAAAACAATCCAAAGGTCATGTGTATTCCCTCCTTCTAAAGAAAACAGATGAACGTCCTGAAATCACGAGATTTGTAAGCCACTAATCCTTTACCAGTACTATTCTACCAGATTTGTCAATGGAAAGGGTAAGATCAA
>BTQB01000202.1:0-5155 GCA_036985655.1 Anaerolineae bacterium
CATTTAACGCCCCAATACTTTACCCATCCTCGCTACCGACAACCGGTTGCCATCTCCTTCATAAATCATACCGGCCGCCGTAAACCACAATTTTTTCAATGGTACTGAGCGTTTATTCTCGTGTGGGCATCCACCCATTGAGGATCACCGTGCCCCCGTGTCCTGATATTACCCTGCACCACCGCGTCCCCCAATCAATTATTCGAGCGCCCCTCCCTAATTATTGATCCTCAACCCTTAGGCCGTCCACTCTTGAACTGTGATCATACAACAAGCAACGTACGCAACGGATAGTTGATAAAAAGCGACGCTTCTGGGGTCGGCTTCATTTTGCAAAGTAGGCGGCAGATCGTCCCCGAGTGATGGTCACCAAGCTGACCATTGCTGTTCCAAAGTTAGCTTCTAACATGCTGTGAAGTGCCAGAGCCACCCCAAATGGAAAAGACTATCTGGAATTTTATTGGACCTTGCTTCACTTCAGGGATAGGAATATCTAGGAGTTGATCATAGAGACCTCGGAGTATCTCATCCGAAATCCCAGGTTGGGCAGCCATCTCTAGATCCAATGTGCCTTCAGGAGATACCTCGATTTGTATCAAAAAATCCTGTCCTGGTGAATATTCTATCTCAGAAAAATGTCCATCAACAGCCTCTTCTATAGCCTTTGTGTAAGTCACAAGCTGCTCTGCATCAACACGCATTTCGAGCTCACTCTGACTGGTAAGCAGAACGATTTCTTTTAAATCTATGGGTCCCTCACTTTTTTTGCTCTGTGAGCCTCCTGGACTGTAAGATTCCCAACCGCTCTCAGAATAATAAGCTAAGCCATCAACGGGATTGTGATAGGTTTCCCTAACCCATTTTAGTAAAAACCCCATACCCTCACCCTTGGATTGCAGAGAAACAGCTTTCCCAGTCCCCCAGGCTCGCCTAATAGTCATCCAGGATGAATTAGTCAACATAATTGTAAAACCATCTTCGAAAAGTTGTCCTCCATCCTCAGCCTGCTTCGGAATAAAAGCTACAAAACAACCAGCCAACCGTGAACCATCACTGTTGGGTGGTGTAATTGCTGTTGGTGACTGGCCGGGCTCCCAAACAAGACAACCATTAACTCTAGGACCAAGATCGGTAAGCAGCGCTATGACAACATCCGAGGGAAACTGACTCAACTGTTTGTGTAAGAATTGGCCAGCTTTGTGCGATATACGCAACTCGATTTGATTCTTTTCTTGAGTGACGCTTGCTCCTGACACCTTAATCCGATGAACTTTGCTAAGAATGCTTTTTTGCAGCGTCTTCTTAAATGACAGACTGCGACGGGTCGAATCAAACCATGGCGGAAAAGGATAGTAACGATATGCATAGCCCAAGCGGGCCATAACACGGGTGAGACCAAATGCCTTTACAGCCGTTAATTCTTCATCCTTAAGCAGGATGGCGGCTAATGTAGGCGATGAAGCTGTGAATTCCTCAAATGCTTGCGGTGGTAAATAAACTATAGATTTGTGTCCCAAGAAACTCGAGGTACCTAACTCAGAAAAGTCTCCTACGTCTACCACTTGTCCCTGTTTAGCGAATGGATAAATGGTTCTAAAAAACTTCAGGGGGTCATGAGGAAAATCGCTCGCTGGTTGGTCCCGCCTACGCCCCAAAGTGAAAACTAGTTCTTTTTGTCGGTGTGCCCACAAACCGTCAGTCACATAAGACCAGCAGGCTACCGGACCATCTCGGGACTCCAGCTCGTGCAAGTACACTTGCGCCGAGAGTTTTCCTGGAATTAGCTCGAAATGAACCGGAAATTGAACCCGTTCTATCTTAGTCTTGCCGGTACGCTTTATATTTTTTTTAAACCAAGACATGCTTATTCCCCTCCCGGTTTTCTATTAACATCCAACATTGGTAAATTTGGTGGTGTTGAGCGGCCTCCTGCCGCCTAACGGGTTGTTGAACGAGATACTGAACGGATAAAAAACCTTCCTTGGGCGATTATATACGGAAAACGATGTCATCGGTATGGGTGAAAGTAGACTTGGAAAAGGGAGCTGTTTCAGCTTTGGTCTGCCAGTTCAGACCTCTTATATGTGAGAAGGTGTCAATGGTAAGAGTAAGATCCCAAAAAATGGCAAAATGTCATTCAATACAGCGAGTATGTATTTTACCACAGCCTAGTTCGCGCCTGAAAGGTAATCTGACCAGTTTCTTTTTCACATTCCTGCGCGAATATTCTAGGTACCCTTAACAGGGATGGGTTATTCATGATGGGGAGGATTTTACACCAGTCTTTGACTTTAATTGTTTAACAATACACTGCACAGGACCCGATGGAACACAATAATAACGAGCAGGCGAGCTCAGATGTTAGGTAGTATTAATTATCCCTCATAACTTTATCCTCCAGATCACATCGGAAAGCGCGTCTCTACCTCTGGAGTAAGTGTAATGAAACCTCCCCCCATATATGTGTTTCTTTACTATATCGGTATTAACATTCTCTTATCGACCCCTAGAAATCGGCGGGTAAATCCGTGATCTTAATGCAACCTAAAAAGCATCTTAAGCAGGCAATTTAAGGTAGATTTCTTTACTCACACTAGCTGATATCAGAATAAATGTGACGGGCTTTTGCCGAAAGCACCGGTTCCTACAAATTTCCCTTATTATGTCTTTGTGACGGAAGATCTCCTATAGACGAAACTCTATATCGCACCACTGCGGCCGATCTTCCTCCCACGCCCTCACCTCATCAAACGGCTCAATCAGGGTTTACAACTTGGTCATTAACTCACCCTCATCTCCGCCCTGGCCGGCTTTGGCAAGACCACGCTGGTCACCGAGTCCAACTTCAGTAGTCTATGGATGGCCATTCACTCGTCTTTTATCAGCATAGGCAAATCGCAAACTTTGCCCGGGCTGACACCGGACCTCCTGGAGTAAGCCAATACGACCGCCAGCCTGACTTCTTGTGGGTCAAACCTTCTGAAGCATTGTCACCATCTGAGGAAAAAACCTTATCAACGACCCAAACCGTCGCCTAATCACCCATGAGGTCGTTATGAGTCCATAAAAAGGTCAAGTGACTATCTCATTAACACTATCAAGGCTTTCGGCTTAGATGTCCCATTCTTTTCAAGACCCAGAACCGTAGTAGGGGCTGTAGTTACATTTTCATTGAACACCAACAAGAGAGAGGATGTTGCCCGATAAAACCCACACCCTTATTATTGACGACCATGTCCGTACCCCGCAGCTCGTTCATTTCGGGTTTCAAGGCTGTTCTGCCAATCCAGGTTGGGGTGATACCTTTTGGCATGATATATGGCGTCCTGGCCCTGGACGCTGGACTCACAGCCGCTCAGGCCCAGGCCATGTCATTTATCGTATTTGCTGGTTCGGCCCAATTTATCATGGCCCAGTTATTTGACGCCCAGACATCGACATTGGTCATTATCTTGACGGCCGCCATGGTAAACCTCAGGCACATGTTGTACAGCGCTTCAATTTCCAGCGCCTTCAGCCGCCTTTCTCTTCGATGGCGCCTGTTCCTGGCCTACTTCTTAACAGATGAGGCCTACGCCGTGTCGATAACCAGGTTTCATGAGGGAATTGGAGCCCACAGCAAAAGATACTACTACTTAGGCGCTGGCATCGGGCTTTGGGGAATCTGGCAGGCCAGCACTGCAGCCGGAATCTTGATCGGCGCCCGTATCCCCGCAGAATGGTCCCTCGATTTCTTCGTCGCTTTAACCTTTATTGCCCTCGTTGTGCCCTCAGTGAAGGATTGGGCTGGATTGATTGCTGCCCTTACCGCTGGGGTTGCCAGCATTTTCGCCTTTGATCTGCCCTATGGCTTAGGTTTAATTGTGGCCGCCCTGATCGGCATCACAGCGGGTTTGGTAGCGGAAAGAGTAATTCCCGTTAGCCCAAGCCAACAATCTGAAGAAGAGAGTATTAAAAAGTGACTATCTGGCTGGCAATTGTCGCAGTAGGGCTGATAACTTATTTAACCAGATTGTCGTTCATTGCCCTTGTAGGCTACAGACCTATCCCCGACAGATTAAAACATGCCCTACGATATGTTCCCCTGGCGGTGCTTACGGCTATCATCTTTCCGGAATTGTTGCTGTCCAACGGCGTCGTTGATCTCTCCCCTGATAATTTTCGGCTCTTCGCCGGACTGGCTGCTTCTTTTATTGCCTGGCGCACCAGGAGTGTAGTGGCCACAATTCTAGTAGGAATTGCCGTCTTGGCCACCCTAACTTTGTTGGTTAATTAGGAGAAAGTTGTCTTGGGGATAGATTTCTCTGGATCGATGAAGGGTTTCCGAACTACCCTTGCCTTTCTATCGCCGACTTCAGGAATGGAAACCGTTAACTGCGTGCCCAATCCGACTAATTCCAGGGGTATATTTGCATAGCCAATATTCATTTTGAGCCTGGGCGAATAAACGGCCGAGGTTATAAATCCGACCTCGTCCTTTTCTGAATATACAGGCCATTTGACCATATTCATGGATATCGGTTCCCCCAAGATCTCGACGCCAGCCTGCTTGCGATCTACCCCCCTGGCCTTAATGCGAGCCAGCGCATCCCGGCCGATGAAATCATGTTCTTGATCCAGATCAACCAGCCATCCCAGTCCGACTTCGTAGGGATTATTATCGAGAGTCATATCAGCCCCATAATTAAGGATCCCTGCCTCGATCCGCCTAATATCTGACGGGCCCGTCGGAACCAAGCCATGAGGCTGGCCAGCAGTCAAAACTCTACCCCAAAGATCCGGTCCGTAGCGGCTGTTAAGCAGGTAAATCTCGTATCCCACTTCCCCGCTCCACCCGGTCCGGGTCACTATCAACGGGATTTCGTCTAGATTGACCTCAATAAAATGATAGTATCCCAGGCCAGTTACCTGAGGTCCGAGCAAAGCTTCCATGACAGCTTTCGATTTTGGCCCCTGGATCTGCAGCGGAGATACATCAGGTTCAAAGATATTAACCTCTAACCCGCTGTTAAGCCGAACTCCTCTGGCCCAAAGTAACACATCGCTGTCAGCAGCTGCCAGCCAGAAGCGATTTTCCGCCAACCTTAACAGCACGGGATCGTTGATAATACCGCCATCACCGGCCGTGATCAGCACATACTTGCCCTGGCCTACC
>BTQB01000203.1:0-5090 GCA_036985655.1 Anaerolineae bacterium
GGCCAATAGCTCTCCATCTCGTTCGTCAGCGCCTGAGAAATAGTAAGAATTTATCAATTAGCCATGCTATTGATCAGCTTGACGACACATCTAGCGATCTTTTTTCTTATCTGGCTCAGGAGGTTCTTGCCCAACAACCAAGGGATATTCAAGAATTCTTGAGAACCACCGCTATTCTGCGACAGATGACCGCAGCTACCTCAAATTGTCTGCTCGAAAGTTTCGATAGTGATCGAATTTTGCACTATTTGCTGGAGAACGACCTGTTTGTAGTCGATCTTGGTGCTGGCTATATTCGCTATCATCACCTCTTTCGCCAGCTCCTTCTTAATCAATTATCCACAGAGGAAGTTGCAGCCTTTCATCGAAGAGCGGCCGATTGTTACCTTCCATTGGGTGAAGAGGAAGAGGCAATTTACCATCTTCTTTCATCTGAAGAATTTGAAAGAGCGGCCAGCATCCTCGATAAATTAGGTAGATCGTTGGTTCGCTCCGGCCGGTTAGAGAACCTTTCAGGGTGGATTGGTGCGCTGCCGCCTGATGTTTTGGAAGAACATCCGCCTTTATTGGGTTATTTGGGTGATATCGCTCGTCTAAAGAGCAGATTTACAGAAGCCCTGGGTTGGTACGAGCAAGCCCATGAAAGAAGCATGATGAAGGGTGATGTGCCCGGTGTTGGCCAGGCTCTCCGGGGACAAGCCCGGGTCTATCTAGATACGCTAGATGCTGGCAAGGCCGAACAGCTATTACGGGAAGCGTTGAGCTTATCTGAAGGCCAGGATGATAGGCAAAACCGGGCTCGCATATTGGAGCTTATGGCCGAAAACCTGATCAACCGTGGACAAATAGAGGAGGCTGAGAAATACCAGCTGCAGGCAAGGGAGCTAAGGGAAGAAGGTCCAGCTGAAGCAGAACTGCCCGTTCGTCTTCTTCTGCGAACTGGGCGTCTCGAAAAAGCTCGTAAAATCTTAGAATCCAGAGCCGAAGAGGAGCGTTATAAACCGGTTAGACAACCGCGGGCCCATCGTGAAACACCCCTGCTGCTCTCCTTGGTACTCGCTTTTCAAGGGGACCAGGAAGGGGCTTTTTATTGGGCCAAAGACGGGACTAAACGCGGGGAACTCCTTGAATCTCAATTTATCACTGCAGTTGGTCACATGCGCCAGGGACATGCGTGGCTCTTGAATAAAGATGACGCAGGTTATGCAAATGCGGTCAGCTGCTTTCAAGAAGCTATCACAATTAGCGAACGAATCAAAGTTCCTCGCCTGAAAGCTGAAGCAAATTGGGGCCTTTGCCAGGTCTATGGCCTTCAAGGTGATTTAGAATCTGCCAGGCTTGCAGCCAATGAAGGTATAGAAATAGCCAAAGCGGCCGGAGATGCCTGGCTCGAAGCCGATATTCGCCTGGCCATGGGCGCTGTTTGCACTGTTGCAGAGCGCTATCCTGATGCAACCCTCTGGTTGGAAGATGCGAGCAAGGCCTTTCGAGAGTGCAGTGATTTCCACGGTGAAACGGCAGCCCGGCTCTGGCAGTGCCTGGTCTGGTACGCAATAGAAGACAATGCCCGCATGGCAAGGGATGTTGAAGATTTGCTCCGATTAATCAAAGACAATAATTACTATCACATGTTTCTGAACAAGACGTTGTTGGGTCCGATTGACCCCCGGGATCTTGTTCCGCTGCTCTTGTATGCCCGAGATGGTAATCATCAGGCATCAGTCGCCTCAAATCTTCTCCGGAAATTAGGGTTATCAGACCTTCAATTTCACCCTGGCTACCAGCTGCGAATACAGTTGATTGGTCAATTTCGATTGTGGCGCGGTAATCAGGAAACCTCGGCGGATGATTGGAGGCGTAAAAAAGCTCGCCAACTCATGTTGTTCTTATTGCTTTCGAGGCCAAATATAGTGGAACGCGATCAAATCACCGAGATTTTATGGCCTGAACTTGGACCTGAAGAAGCCCAAAGAGATTTTAAAATTGCCATGAGCGCCCTATACAGCGTGCTTGAGCCTGCCCGTAAACGCAATGCTCCTTCAGCTTACATCACCCGAGACGGTTCCCGTTATGGTTGGCGACGAGAGGCGGATTATTGGCTTGATGTTGAGGAATTTGAGACTCTTGTCCAGTTAGGTGACAATCTCTTTGAAGCCACACCTCATGAAGCAATTCCACACTATCAACGCGCCTTAAAACTATACAGAGGTGATTTACTTCAAGAACATCTTTATGAAGAGTGGACCAGCGAGGAAAGAGAACGATTGTTAACCCGCTACTTGAGAACGGCCGAGCGAGTAGCCCATACGTTATTGGAGGGTGATAAATTAAACGAGGCAGTTGATGTTTGCCAGGACTTATTATCCCACGACCCTTGTTGGGAAAGCGCATATCGTTTGATGATGCTTGCCTATATTAAATCAGGTCAACCCACCCAGGCGCTCCGTGTCTATCATAACTGCGAAAATAAGCTCCGGGAAGAGTTGTCGGTTGAGCCTTCGCCGGCGACCAAGCAGATATTCCACTCCGTTCTTATCCTTGAAAAAGGTGGCTAGTCTAAACCTGTCATCATAGGAGCGCTCTGCTCCAGTAATTACAAAAAAAACGGAATCCGCCTTGTCTCAAGAAGCAGGCCCTCTCGACTCACAAAGGGAAGCCACTTAAACCATCCTGTTACTAGGCCGCTACCACGATTTTGTAAACTGAATCGAATCACAGTTTCTAAGGTCCAATAAAGGGTGCTGCCGGTGTCAGAAACAAATAATGAAAGAGTTAGAAAAAGGAAAGGATATGCGTCTTAAAAACAGAGTAGCATTGATCACTGGGGGAGCAGCCGGGATCGGCAAAGCAACTGCCTTACGCTTTGTAGAAGAAGGGGCCAAGGTTGCAATCTGTGACATCGACATAAGTTTGGGGCAGGAGCTAGATGATTCCAACGAAGGCATCAAGTTTACCCACCTGGATGTAGCCGATCGGCAGGCGGTTCAAAAATGGGTTGAAGAAGTTCATCAATCATATGGCCAAATAGATATCCTGGTGAATAACGCAGGTATTCTTCGCGACAATCTGCTCGTTAAAGTGAAAGACAACGAGCTGGTCAGACAGATGTCCGAAGCTGATTTTGACCTGGTTATTTCGGTTAATCTTAAAGGGGTCTTTAACTGCAGCCAGGCCGTTGCTCCATTTATGATCAAACAAGGCCATGGCGTGATATTGAATGCCAGCTCTATTGTTGGCCTCGATGGCAATTTTGGCCAAACCAATTACGTGGCAACAAAGGCCGGCGTTATTGGCATGACCAAGGTGTGGGCCAGGGAGTTAGGGCGCCATGGAATTCGCGTCAACGCTGTCGCTCCAGGATTTATTTTAACTGATATGGTTCGCCAGATGCCCGAAAAGATCCTGGATGGTATGGCAGCACGTACACCACTCAAGCGGCTGGGTGAACCAAGAGAAATTGCCAATGCCTATCTTTATCTTGCATCAGATGAGGCCAGCTTCGTTTCGGGCGTTGTCTTGCGCGTCGACGGAGGCATCGTCGTTGGCACCTGACCTGAGCTGATACAAGTCATGCATTAAAAACGCCCTCTACGGCTGTTTACTCAGCTGGTTGGAGGGCCAGATAAAGCAATAAATCAAGTTTCATGCGTCTCAGCCTGGTCTCGAGGTCAGCTTAGAGTATTCTCGATATCGCTGTTACTTTACTGCTACTGCGAATTGATATACTGCAAGCTGGAAAAAAAGCCAAAAAAATGTTGCCGCGAATGGATGAAAATGACGATATTCGCAGAACCCTGCCGATCCTAATTCGTGAAATCTGTGTCAATCCGTGTCCTATTTTCGAAGGAGTCCACATGAGCTAGCGCTCACCGACAATGAATGAAAATGACGATATTCGCAGAATCATGCCAATTCTAATCCGTGAAATCTGTGTTAATCTGTGTCCTATTTTCAGAGGAGACGACATGCGCCTCGGCGCACCACCATGAATGAAAATGACGATATGCGCAGAGTCATGCCAATTCTAATCCGTGAAATCCGTGTCCTATTTTCAGAGGAGTCAACACGAGCGTAGTGCTCACCAAAAGCGATGAAAAAGGTTCGTAGTGCGGGCTTCAGACCGCGACCGCTCAACCGGTTACTACAAACTGTTTTCAGGAGAGTACAGGGAATATTAGGATAGGTACACCTTCTTGTTGGCAGAGATATTAGTGGTTCTATGAGTAGGATTGCAAGGAGAAGAAGATGTTCGCCCCCGATCTGCTGAGTCGCCGGGCAGAGTTGACGCCAAATAAAGAGGCTTTACTTGATTTAGGGACCGGAAAACGCTACTCCTACGCTGAACTAAATTCAAGAGCGAACCGCACAGCAAACTTCTTAAAAGAAAATTTCGGCCTGGCGAAAGGAGACCGCGTCTCAATTTTGGCTCACAATTGTGTTGAATATCTGGATTTGTTTTATGGGCTGGGCAAGATTGGCGCGATATTCGCTCCCCTAAACTGGCGATTGGTTCCCCAAGAATTAGTTTACATTGTGAACAACTGCCAACCAAAGGTTCTAATCTGTGGGCCGGATTTTACAGACACGCTGGCAATAATGAGATCGGATGTTGACCTTGAAACAATATTTGCGCTGGATGGGGCAGATATACCCGGGGCGATCTCCTATGATGATGAGATGGCCAAGGCGCAATCTTCAGAGCCCAAAAAGCCTTCAATAGATCTTAAAGACCCGTACTGCATCCTCTACACCTCTGGCACAACAGGCAAGCCGAAGGGCGCCATCATTCCTCACAGACAAGTGCTGTGGAACTGTATAAACACAGTGGTCAGTTGGGGATTGACTGAACATGACATATCGCCAGTTTTCACCCCATTATTTCATGCCGGAGGGTTGTTCGCTTTTCTCACCCCCCTTTTCTATCTGGGCGGCCGGATCATTATTGCCCGTTCTTTTGACCCAAGTGAATCACTCCAGGTCATTATCAACGAGGGATGTACAGTCGTTCTAGGCGTTCCTACATTATTCCAGATGTGGTTTGATTCGCCCGATTTTGCAGAGGCTGATTTTAGCAAAGTGCGCTTTTTCAT
>BTQB01000204.1:0-5068 GCA_036985655.1 Anaerolineae bacterium
CCTTTCGAATGAAGGCTATCGGGGTCAGGCATGCATTATTGCATTGTTGGTAAAGTAAAACCGGAAACCCCGAATATCACCGGTCAGGCGGGCCACGTAACCGCGTGAAAGCGAACCCACTTTGGAGTAGATTCCAATATGATCGCGCCAGCGGCAATTAAAAGCCGCTCGCGCCGTATAAGATGTTAGATTTCACGAAAATTCAGAGTAATCACTATGCAAAAATTAGCAATTGTTCAAGAGTCACCAATATTACTAGACCGAGAAAAAACCATTGAAATGGCTGTTGGTCTTGTTGAGAAAGCGGCTGAGGGTGGTGCTGAGCTAGTGGTATTTCCTGAGGCTTTTATTTCAGGATACCCCGCATGGATATGGCGTCTTCGCCCAGGCGGTGATTGGGGAATAAGCGAAGAACTACATGCGCGATTGCTAAATAGCTCAGTAGATATAGATAACAAAGAGCTATCTCCACTTTGTGAGGCTGCCAAGAAGAATAAAATTACAATTGTCTGTGGTTTGAATGAAAGAGATGGGAAACTAAGTAGAGCAACTATATACAATACAGTGGTGATTATTGGGGAAGACGGAAGCATCCTAAATCGTCACAGGAAATTAATGCCAACCAACCCGGAAAGAATGGTTTGGGGTTTTGGTGATGGATCAGGTTTAAAGGTGGTGGATACACCTGTTGGAAAGGTTGGAACATTACTGTGCTGGGAAAACTATATGCCCTTGGCAAGATACGCCCTCTATTCACAGGGGATCGAAGTCTATGTGGCCCCCACATATGACAGTGGTGATGGGTGGATTGGTACAATGCAGCACATTGCGCGGGAAGGTCGGTGTTGGGTGGTATGCAGTGGTGTTGCGCTAACGCGCGACGATATTCCATCTGATTTCCCTGAAAAGGAATCGCTATATCCAGATACAGAAAATTGGATAAATGCAGGTGACTCAGTTGTAGTCGCTCCTGGTGGTGAGATTGTTGCAGGACCTATGCGAGAGGAAAAGGGATTACTTTACGCCGAAATCGATTCAGGTCATGTTGCCACGTCAAAAAGAGTACTTGATGTTGCGGGACATTATTCTAGACCGGATGTGTTTACACTTAATGTAAATACTCAGCCCCAAAGTCCGGTAAAGTTTAAGTAGGTGCATATGAACGGGATAAAGGGATAAAGGTGTCGGGAGTCTTTTTCCATGTTAAACCGCTCAAGCCGACTATCACCGGTCAAGTGGGCCATGTAACCGCATGAATATTCATCCACTTCGGAGTAGATTCCAATATGACCGCGCGAGCGGCAATTAAAATCCGCTCAAGCCGTATAGGAATGTTAGATCTCTAGGAAGCTATGAAACTATTGATCTGGTACATCGCCTCATTGGCGATCATGGCTGTTGTTTCAGCACCTATGGTCGATTGGTCAAAAGAAAATGCGTGGGTCAGCACGAAATAAAGGGGTCGGGAGTCTTTTTCCCTGTGATGACCCCCTCTGTGACCCTCTCTGGCCCCTCTGTGCATGAAGCCATTTGTTCTCTTCCGCCGCGTAGCGGCTTCGTTCAACAATGTGCCGAAACGAACCTCTGCCTATCCCCCGCATCCATGCGGGGGATAGGCAGCAGGTCGATCAGCACGCCGTTAGGCTTAATGAAATATTAACTGTAAAAAGGAGACATTTATGAACATTTTAGTCATAGGGGCTACTCGTGGTATTGGTAAGCAATTGCTATTGCAAGCCTTGGATCGAGGTTATATTGTTACCGTATTAGCGAGAAGACCAGAAAAATTGGATGTTCAAAACGATCGTTTAAAAGTAATACAAGGTGATATTGTAAAATCAGAGGCTGTCGAAAAAGCTGTTGAGGGGCAGGATGCAGTTTGTATTTGTATTGGAATAAAGCCTACAACTTATTTATCACTATATTATAGTACCACAAAACCAGTAAACGTGTTCTCAGAAGGTACTAAGAATGTCATCACTGCTATGAAAAAACATGGGGTACCGTTGCTGCTGGCTATTACTGGTATAGGAGCCGGAGATAGCAAAGGACATGGTGGCTTTCTCTACGATAAAATATTTCTACCTTTCATGCTAAAGAAGCTATATGCAGATAAAGATCGTCAAGAGTCTCTAATAAAGAGTAGCGGACTTGATTGGATCATTATCAGGCCCGGATTTCTAACAAACGGTCCTCTTACGGAGAAATATAAAGTATTTACAAAATTAGATGGTGTAAAAGCGGGAAAAATTTCCCGAGCAGATGTTGCTCATTTTATGCTTGAGGAACATGTGGCTAAAAAATATCTTAGGAAAACACCGCTGCTGACTTATTGACAAAAAATAGCCTAACCATTCACTGCACCAGACGGGAAACAGTGGCGCATTTTTATCGAGTTTCGTCATTCAACGTAGGTGCTTTTGTTATTCCAACTCTTATCTTTTCAAGTGTTTCCCGCTGGTGAGTTCAACGTTAGGTGGGCAGCCTGATGAGTAATGACGAAGTAAAACCGGGGCCAGATCACAGTTCCTGCTAATATGTTCACCGCGCAAAAAAGCGTAAAAAACAAGCGGACCGATAATACGGAAACAGCGCTTCAATCTACCCGGCGTTCCCACATCGAAGCGGATCTCATCCATACTATCCGCGAGGCGTTCGATCAGGAACGGGTCTTCGGGCGCGATGAGTTCAAGGACAAGATCGAGCGCATGGGCGCGCGTCAAACACGCCCCGGCCGATCGGGAAGACCACGAGCTCAAGGTGCAGAGGAAGCGGCGGGAGACTGCTATGTGCTCGAACTATATAAGTAGAAACTGTTATCTGGCTCTGGTTTTTCGGGACGGGTCAACGAGAAAATCCCGCGGCCCGTTCTAGGCGGACTTACTGGGTTTTGAGATAGGCAAGCATGGTATCTGCATCCGAGACCTCGAAGGGATCGCTCGGAGCGTTGTCGGCGAAACTGTCTTCGACGAACATCTTTTGGATCTTGCCGTCGACAACGTACATAGAATAACGCCAGGACCGCATTCCGAAGCCGAGATTGGACTTGTCAACCAGCATCCCCATCTTGCGTGTGAACTCCGCGTTGCCGTCAGGCAGTAGGAATACCTTGTCGGCGTTCTGGCTTTTGCCCCACTGGAACATGACGAAGGTGTCGTTGACCGACAGGCACACGACCTTGTCGACGCCCAGCGCCTTGAACTCCTCGTAGATCTCCTCGTAGCGGGGCAGGTGGCTAGTCGAACAAGTCGGCGTGAAGGCGCCGGGAAGTGCGAACAGTACCACGCGCGCTCCTTTGAAAATGTCGTCGCTGGTTAGCTTCTTCCACTCGAACGGATTAGGGCCACCCAGTGCTTCGTTGCGCACGCGGGTGTGGAAAGTAGCTTGAGGGACTTGGGTCATCATCGTTCTCCTTGCTTGTGGGGTCGACTATTCGGCCCCGCACAGGCGAAGGATAGGTGGGCAGAAATCATTTGTAAAACAAGTTAAATAACTTTTAATCATTCATATAATCGATTAATATGCGACTCAATTATGGCCAAGTCCAGGCATTTGCCCTCCTTGACGCAGCTCCGGCATTTGGTTGCCGTCGCCGACCACGGGCACTTCGGGCGCGCAGCGGCCGCCTGCTTCATCACCCAGTCAAGCCTGAGCGCCAGCATCAAGGAGCTGGAAATGGTGCTGGGCAAGGTATTGATCGAACGGACCCGGCGATCGGTGATGATGACGCCGTTGGGCGAGGAAACGGTCAGCCGTGCCCGCAAGGTGCTGACGGATGTCGAGGAGATCGTTGATCTGGTCAACGCCTCGGGCGATCCGCTGATGGGATCGTTACGGCTTGGCGTAATCCCGACCATCGGTCCATTCCTGCTACCAAGAGTGCTGCCGGCGCTTCGGCGGGCCTATCCGGGGCTGAAGCTCTATCTGCGAGAAGAGCAATCGGCGCGATTGATCGACGCACTGGGCAGCGGTAATCTTGACCTTCTGCTGCTCGCCTTCCCCTATCCAGCCGACGGGTTCGAGACCTATCTCTTCGCCGACGATTCGTTTTGGGTTGCCTTCCCCAAGGGCCACCGGTATGCCAGTAAGGAGCGCGTTATGAGCACTGACCTCGAAGGCGAGGAGCTGCTGCTCCTGGAGGAAGGGCATTGCCTGCGCGGTCACGCCTTGAGTGCGTGTAGACGGACAGGCGAAATTTCGGCGGCGGAGTTTCAAGCCTCGAGTCTGCACACCCTGGTGCAGATGGTAGATAATGGCCTGGGGCTGACCCTGCTCCCTAAGATGGCGATAGATGCCGGCATCGCCAAGACAACGCGGGTGCAGATGCGGCCCATGGAAGGAAAAGGAATCTCGCGGCAGATCGGGTTCGTCTGGCGTATCTCTTCGCCACGCAAAGAAGAGTACGTCTTGCTCGCCAAGTTTTTCCGGGACGAGCTTGGGACACCGTTGTCGCCGCACCGCAGGAGAAATCGAGTGGCTTGGAAAAGGAAAAAAAGAGAGGCCTAAGGGATCGAAGCTTGATATTTGACATATTAGCCTTGCTCGCGTTCGGGAAGAGGAAGAGAAGGGGCCGGGACTTTCCCATGTTCGCGTGGCATTAATCAGATAAACCGCTCAGCCGTCTATCTCGGCGATCCCGGAGTTAAACCGCAGGAGCCGTATATCGCCAGTCAGGCGAGCCATGTAACCGCGTGAAAGCGAACCCACTTTGGGGTGAACTCACCCTTGACATTCTTGCGTCTCGCCGACCTTTGTCCTTCCCAACGTCAAGGGACGGTCTCGGCCTGTAAACGCTGACCGTAGCGCCCATAGAACCACTTTAATGCGAACGGCGGTAACAAAGTGGTGAGCGCGATGACCATCACCATTGCCGCGTAGATGTCATTGGGAAAAATCCCGCTCACACGCCCAAGCTCCGCGAAGATAAGACCTACCTCACCGCGGGGAATCATGGCGATTCCGATTATCCAGCGCGCAGTTGCTGGTTCCTTGATAATGAAGGCTCCCACAAGCTTGCCGGCGACGGCCGCGGCCAACAGCGAGAGGGAAAAGTACCAGATAAACGCAG
>BTQB01000205.1:0-5056 GCA_036985655.1 Anaerolineae bacterium
ATTGGTAGAATCATGCCAATTCTAATCCGTGTAATCTGTGTTAATCCGTGTCCTATTTTCGAAGGAGACTACACGCGCCACGGCGCACCACCATGGATGAAAATGACGGTATTGGTAGAATCATGCCAATTCTAATCCGTGTAATCTGTGTTAATCCGTGTCCTATTTTCGAAGGTGACTACACGCGCCACGGCGCACCACCATGGATGAAAATGACGGTATTGGTAGAATCATGCCAATTCTAATCCGTGTAATCTGTGTTAATCCGTGTCCTATTTCCGAAGGAGATTTTATTTATGGAACTATACTTTGGCTCAAACATAGATAGCTGGGACCTGCTCTGACATGGATTCTGGAATTTACCATACCACTTATGAAGAGGATATAGCCCTTCGGCCGACGCCCATCATGCGTTGGCGAATTATTGTGGCTGTCGCGATTGCGCTGATCTTTCCCTTTTTCGGCACCACCTATACGCTTACCCTGGCTAACCAGATAGGCATTGTGTCCATCGCTGCTATTGGTCTGAATATCCTAACTGGTTTTACCGGCCAGATCAGCCTGGGGACTGGGGCTTTTATGGCTGTAGGCGCATACGCCTCCGGACTTCTAGCGGCAAGCATGGGCATGCCCTGGTGGCTGACAATTCCTTTTGCCAGTTTGGCAACTGCACTAGTCGGCGGCATCTTCGGCATTCCCTCCCTCCGCCTCAAGGGTTTATATCTGACCATCGCCACCCTGGCGGCCCAACAGGTTATCCAATGGGCCATTGTTCGCTCGCCTCTCGGCACAGACGCATTGGTCGTGCCGCCAATATCAATCTTCGGAACCAGTCTAAATAAATTAACCGTTGGCACTTTCGGTGGAATCGACTTTTGGTTTTATTGGTTCATCTATATTTTCTTGGGGCTTACAATCTTATTTGCGGTAAATCTCTTTCGCACAAAGGTCGGCCGGGCCTTTATCGCCATTCGTGACCAGGACATCGCCGCCGAGGTCATGGGCGTGAACCTGTTCTACTATAAACTGCTATCCTTTGGGACTTCTTCATTCATCATCGGTATGGCTGGCGCTTTACTGGCCCAGTATCGGGGTATCGTCAACTACGAACGTTTTACCATCGAGTCCTCGATTTTTTACCTGGCAGTTATCATCGTTGGTGGACTCGGCTCCGTTTCAGGTTCTATCTTTGGAGCGATATTCATGACCTTGCTGCCGGCTGTTCTAAGTAATTTGGGCCGGGCTTTAGGAGGTACAGCACCCGCCGTTGCCAGGCTTATACCCTTTGCGCAGCAGGGGGTATTTGGCATTACGATTATCGTCTTCTTGATTTTCGAGCCGGAAGGTCTGGCAAAAATTTGGCGAAATATAAAGGATTACTTTCGGCTTTGGCCGTTCAGTTACTGAAAGACTTTGAAGCTTCTTTGATGATGTGTTGTATGAGCCAGGGGTCGTATGATGACCTGCTGAGCTCAGTGGATCACATTCCACGATTTGTAGTCGGTATTGGTCTAGTAGTCGGTATTGGTCTAGGAGTAAAAGGAGAAGTGAAATGTTGTACAAAGTGTCCAGAAAGTTAGTTGTAATCCTGGTATTGGCCCTGGTATTTATCTTGACGCTCTCTGCATGTGGCGGGGAAGAGGGCGAACCGATTAAGGTGGGAGCAATTTTTGACCTGACGGGTCCGACTTCAGACGTTGGTACGCCATACTCTGAAGGATTGACTGATTTCGTCAATTGGTACAATGATGCAGGTGGCTTTGATGGTGAGCCGCTGGATTTGGTATCGGCCGATTATGCTTATGCGGTCGACCAGGCCGAGCAGCTCTACAGCCAATACGTTGGTGAGGGTGTGGTGGCTTTCATGGGCTGGGGAACCGGCGATACCGAAGCCCTTAGGAGCCGCATCGCAGCCGACGAAATCCCATTTATGTCCGCTTCATACTCGGATGTCCTGGGCGATCCAGCGGAAGCGCCGTATAACTTTTTGATCGGAACAGGCTATGGCGCTCAGGCAGTAGCCGCAGTCCAGTGGGCAATTGACGAGGGCGCCGACAGCGTGGCGATTTTCCACCATGATAGCCCCTTTGGACAATCACCCGTCGCAATGGCCAAGGAGTACGCAGAGAATGCTGGTCTTGATTTTAGTGTATTCCCGATGCCTGGTGGGGCCACGGATTTTACTGCCGAATTAACCCAGGTTAAGGATGCAGGTGTTGACTTCATCCTAATCCAAAACGTCTCTTCTCCGGCTTCGACGCTGGTAAAGAATATTCGCGATTTTGGCTTGGATACCGACGTTATCTGCCTCAATTGGTGCTCTGATGAACTCTTTATCTCCCTGGCAGGCGATGCCGCCGAGGGCGTACTCGGCACTAGTCCCTTTGCCTTCCCTGGAAGCGGCGTTGATGGCCTAAAGGAAATGGAGGAGTACCTGTCCGCAAATGGTCAGAACCTGGAGGACAAAGGCATCCGCTATGTCCAGGGCTGGTTGACAATGAAGGTCATGGCTGCTGCTATAGAAGACGTGGTGGACGCCGGTGATGAGGTTACGGGACCAAATATCAAGGCCGCTCTGGAAGCCATGCAGAATTACGATACAGGTGGCATTACTCAAAATCTCAGTTTCAGCAGTAACAACCATGCCGCCAATAAAGCTGTTCAATTTTACGAAGTTCAAAATGGCGGCTGGACAGCCGTATCAGATTATGTGACGGTTCCTTAATGCCTGATGGCATTGTAGGTGCTGGCTAACATCAATCGGCTGAAAGCCAGAAGTTAGCCGGCCTTAGATTTGTTAATAATAGCTGAGGTTCGTAGCAGCCGGATCAAAAATAGATAAAATCCGTTGCTGCGAACCTCTATAATGCTTGCCTCGATTGGCTCAATATGAAGGGATGCAGGGATATAAAATGTTAACTCTGAACAACATCGAGGTGATCTACAACAACGTCATTCTGGTGCTCAAGGGTATGTCCCTGCAGGTGCCTGGTGGACAGATCGTTACCCTGCTTGGTTCGAACGGAGCCGGAAAGTCAACAACGCTAAAGGCGATCTCAGGGATTCTGAAGCCTGAAGATGGAGAAGTTACCGATGGAGAAATTCTCTTTGAAGATCAGGCAATTCACCATTTAGATGCGGCCGATATCGTAAGACGAGGAATCTTCCAGGTGATGGAGGGCAGGCGCGTTTTTGACCATCTGGATGTGGAGCAAAATCTGATTGCCGGCAGCTATACACGACCCGATCGGCAGATGATCCGCGACGATATGGAGACAGTCTTCGATTATTTTGAACCCCTTCGAGAACGGCGTAATCAGGCCGCTGGCTATCTTTCTGGCGGTGAACAGCAGATGTTGGCTATCGGCCGCGCTCTGATGGCCAAGCCGAAGCTCATTCTCTTAGATGAGCCATCTTTGGTCTTGGCTCCATTGTTAGTAAGAGACATCTTCACAATAATCAAGCGCATTAATAAAGAGCAGGGTACAACTATTCTTTTGGTTGAGCAGAACGCTAAACTAGCTCTGGAAGTTGCTGATTATGCCTACGTCATGGAAAACGGCCGCATTGTCCTCGACGGCACTCCTCAAACCCTAATAGAAAATGCGGATGTTCGTGAATTTTACCTGGGTCTTAACGAAGTCGGCACCCGTAAAAGCTACCGTGATGTCAAACACTATAAGCGCCGCAAGCGCTGGCTGTCTTAAGTAAGGAAACACCTCCAGTGATAATTTGAGAATATTTCCTGATCTACTTCTGGGCTGGGTGCCAGGCACGCGAAGGCAAAGATATTGATACCAACAGCCTTTCAACCCCGAACTCCCATCGCTCAAGTTACACAGTTAAGACATAATTGGGCAGTCCGGGCAACGGCCGATGGTACATTTCATGATTTAGAATCCCTATTAGATGAGATAGAAAGCGGCCGTTTCGCAGAAAAATAGCAACCAAAAAAGAGCACTTCAGATTAGGGCTTTTGACAATAATGGAAATCGATGATGGATGATGATATAATACTCTTGGCGGGTGGCTTGGGGCTCAGCTGGTAACCAGCCCAGTTGTCAACCAAGCGTCACTTCGTAAGAAGGCCCCGTCTTTTTTTTATTGTCCGAATTCCGCCAATACTTCCTTAGCTGAAATCTCTCGGTCTGGCGAAACCTTCCCACGAAACACCTTGATCGCCAAATCGTGGGCCGGGGATTTCTTGCCCACCCGCTGGAAGGTTAGCTGCTCTCCGTGAACCCTGATCCCTTGCTTGCGACAAAGCGTCATTACTCGGTCCTTTATCATAGGCTCGTGCCCTTGATATTCGGGGTCTATGACAATTAAACTCAACTTTCCAATATGGTCCTTGAGTAGTAGATAAAGCAGCGTTGAGAAGACAGATACGTTAATAAAGGTTCTGCTCCATCGGGGTTTGCGTTGCCGGAGGGCGAGTAAGATCTTCCTCTTCTCGGTAGCGGCTATTAGCATACTTAATCGCATATCGTTCGACAGAGCCAGGACAGTAGGCTTCTGAGTCCATTCTATTTTGCCGCTTTGGTCAATTTCAACCTGCATCGTGGCATATTCTACAGGAACCAGGTGAAAGTTCTCAATAATCCTGCGGCCGCAGAGCTTTCGTAATGCTTCTGTCGTATTCGGTAATCACCCTGATTTTTCTGCTTATTTCCAGCCTATAAAAAACACGGTAGCCTCTCTTAATCAAGAGCTCGTTTTCTTTGATATCTTCAATAGTCAGCTCCGCATAATCCCTAGTCACATGTTGGATAAGCAAATCCATTGGGCATGTCAGCCGCATCCATAGCCCAGGCCGATTACGCGACATCGTATGCACTCGGATGAAGTTAACAGGCAGATCCTCTCTCACGGCCGAGAGAACTAGGTACCAGGCTCGGGTAACATTCTCCTCCGGTTTCACTAATTTATCGAAATAAGTGTCTAAAAATCATTGACACATTACAACTCGTCAATTGCGTTGACACTGGACACCTATTCGCATATCCTACCCGACATACAACAGGAAGCTGCCGATAAAACGGAAAAGATCTTTATG
>BTQB01000206.1:0-5055 GCA_036985655.1 Anaerolineae bacterium
GACCTTGCGGGATTGCATGGCGCACAACTCTGTCCATATGGCCTTCGTTAATCAAGGTTCCCGAATGAGAATCATCGGTACATAAAATGAAATTTCGGCTGTCTAAACCCAGCTCTGTGATCGCCTTTACCTGGCTGGCAACATCGTGCCAGGCCGACCCCAGCCGCAGCATCGCCTTCATACCCTGGCGAACTCTGGCGACTGCATCCTCCAGGCGCGTCCCTTCGTGATCGTCAGACGGCCCACCTGCAAGATAACCGTGAAAGGCCAATCCCAAATCGGAAGATGCATAATGCCCACCGATAACCTTTCTGGCCTTCATGGTTGCACTCATTTCAGCATGCATTTTGGGATCATTTAAATAAACGCTCGGGAAATTCATCATTTCTCCCAGTCCAATTATCCGCGACCAGGTCATGGCTTCGGCTACATCTTCAGGGCCTATCGATGCGCCAGACGTTTCCAGTCCAGGCGCACTGGGAACGCAGCACGGCATCTGCACATAAATGTTAATTGGCAGCGTTGCCGCCTCATCATGCATTAATCGAACCCCCTCCAGGCCGAGAACGTTAGCGATCTCGTGTGGATCGATAAACATGCTCGTCGTACCGTGGGGTATGACTGCTCTGGCGAATTCCGTGGCTGTGATCATGCCACTCTCAACATGCATGTGCCCATCGCAAAGACCTGGGAGGAGATAACGTCCTTTGGCCTCAATTACCTTGGTTTGTTTAGCGATGGTATGGCGGGCGCTGGCTCCCACCATGGCGATCCGGCTCCCAGAAATGGCCACATCCGTACCAGGGATAATCTCGCCGCTGTGAACATTGACCCACCTGCCTCCTCGAATAACCAGGTCGGCCGGAGCCCTGCCCATGGCTACATCCACTAGAGAGTGGGTTACTTCATACCACGGTTTTCTTTCAGCCATAGTTCGATCTCCTGTTACGCTGAGTATCTGCCCTTAAATTTGTCCCCCATCGTTAGATCGGCCGTTCTCAAGCCCAATTTCTTAATTGGCCCAATTTCTTATCATATGTGAAAGGTTTTCCTCTTCCTATTAACAAGGATTGCCATTCCTGAAAATTTGCCAACAGACCCTTATATTTAAAAAGTATTCTAAGAGAAATGGGTATGAAACCATAGTCATTGTAACTATCTGCTGGATCTGGCACCCTAAACTATGAGATTTTGATAGTTAATTTCCAGTTTCGCCAATATGATCCACTGTTTTTTCGCCCTTTACAAACAACCACACGATCTTAGCAATTCCTTTCTTCCCCAACTATGCCAATACAATCTCCAGTAAAGCAACCGGTCAGCAATTGAGAAGCGTCCTTGTCGAACAGTTCTTGACCTTCGACCGCCGTCGGATCAGCCGGTGCCAGCTTTACTTCACCGTCATCACTACCACATGCTGTGATAACCATGATCATGACTACCGTCAAAATCAGCCTGTTTCCAGGACCGCAATGAGTAATTGGTGGCCTAAACCTTAATTTCATTTATGGCACTTATGGGGATGATATTACTCGTGCAACAGATTTGACTTTAGGGGCCGAATCGATCAAGCACAGGCTCATAATGACAGCGGCAGCCTTTTGGATGGGAGCAGCCCTCCTGGGGAAGCACTGGAACATCGTCAAAATCATAGGCTCCCTCCAAGGCTTTACAGACCGGACAGCTGTCATCGCTGGTCAATATTCGAACCTTGGTTGCTAGGCCAGCGCGGATTCTTCGTAACGTTTCACGATGTCTGGCAATGTCTTGCTCTGGTGTGGTGTCAATTCCGCTCACGGCCGTTCTCCCTGTTATCCTTACTCAATTATTGCCGGAATTAAGATTTCGAAGTGCTATTTTTATCGGTCACGAACCTCTATGGTTGAGCAGATTTTACATGACATTGACATTACCATCCAACCAACAGTATGGACCAACGAGTTGAGCCAATAGGTTGGACATAACTCACACCCTCCTTTGGCTCATTTGCACAGTACTATCAGCACAAATGGCTCCAGCTCCTTTAACGGCTCGTTAATATGCTTTCTATATTCTAAAGGAAGGATTTCTAACAGCAGTATAGCATAGACCGTCAACGGCCTTTGGATTGTTCACGCTATCGTGCAAATTGTTCACGGAAAACCTGCTTCGCCACATTAGTTACCGTTAGCAGTGGTTAACCAGCATCGCGGAAGCTGATCACTAAGCTCTGTATTCAGAGCCCAAACCCTAACCCCTGATCCCCGATCCCCGCTCTAAGACGGTTTATATCTCAGCAGCTTCAACCCATTCAACGAAACCAGCACCGTGCTCCCTTCATGACCAATTACAGCAAATGGAAGGGCCAGCTCAATTGTGAACACTGCCAGCACTAAGACAAAGACTACAGCAAAAGAGAAAATCAAATTTTGAAGCAGTGTTCGCCGCGTCTTTCGGCTGAGGGCGAAAACATAGGGTATCTTGTGAAGTTCATCAGCCATCAAGATTACATCAGCCGTTTCCATGGCCACATCGGTGCCAACCGCCCCCATGGCGATGCCGACATTAGCTGCTGCCAGCGCGGGCGCGTCATTCACGCCGTCTCCAACCATGGCCACTGGACCATGCTGCTCGATTAATTGGTGGAGAATTGTTAGCTTGTCCTGTGGAAGCAGGCTGGCATAGTATTCATCAACACCGGCCTGCTCAGCGATGGCCTGGGCCACACGCTCATTGTCCCCAGTTAGCATCACTACGTGTTTGACGCCGACTTCCTTTAGTTCTTGTATCACTTCGGCCGCATCAGACCTTAACACATCCGAAATAGCAAGGATCCCTAATACTTTGCTTGCGCCATTGTCCAGACTGGATTGAGCTACTAAAATCGATGTCTTGCCTTTCGACTGAAGTTGCATTATTGTGGCTTCAGCTTCAGAAAGGTCGAGATTTCCCTCTGATCTAAGAAGACGCTGGTTGCCGATAACGAATCGATCTCCATTTACTGTCGCCCTGACACCCAATCCTGGTGCTGCCTTGAATGAAGATGCTTGCCCTAATTCAAGAGCTTGTTCTTTTGCTTTTTTGACAATAGATCTCGCCAGGGGATGTTCAGACCGGTTCTCAATAGTTGCTGCTAGCCACAACAGCTCTTCCTGTTCCGAGGATAATTTTCCATTTTTGTTTGCCTGGTCAGCGACTACGCCATCAGTAATAGGTATTATGTCCGTAACAACAGGCCGGCCTTCGGTTAAAGTTCCTGTTTTATCAAAGGCAACAACCTTAACCGCAGCAACTTGCTCAACATAAGCGCCTCCCTTAAAAAGCACACCATTGCGGGCACCATTACCGATGGCCGACAAGACAGTTGCTGGTGTACTTATTACCAGGGCACAGGGCGATGCAGCCACCATGAGCGCCATGGCCCGGAAAAATGCCGAACCGAAAGCTTCGCCAAAGACGAACACCGGGATCACTATTGCCAGCACTGTCACGATGACCACGCCGGTGGCATAATACTGTTCAATTCTATCGATGGTTCTTTGAGTCTGGGCCTTTTCACTCTGAGCTTCTTCCACCAATTGGATCATCTTTGCTATCGTTGTATCCCGGGCCATTCGGGTTACGCCGACTTCGATCCCTCCATGTAGATTGATGGTCCCGGCAAGCACTGTGTCGCCCACGTTCTTTGATACCGGCATCGATTCGCCAGTGAGTGGAGATTGATCTAGTGTGCTCGATCCTTCGATAACAACGCCGTCTAGGGGTACACGTTCACCCGGTCGACAGATAAATCGATCGCCAATGTTAACCTTTTCAATTGGCAGGGTGATAATCTGATTTCCTCGTTTGATCATAGCCTCCGTCGGCCGCAATTTCATCAGTGACCGAATAGCATTTCGGGTTCTATCGAGAGCGTATAGCTGCAAGACATTAGAGAGTGAGAATAGGAATAACAACATCGCACCCTCAAAGGCAGCGCCTACAAAAGCGGCCCCCAATGCAGCCATTACCATCAACACATCAACGTCTATCTTGCCCTGGCGCAGTGAAGTCAACCCTGCTCTCAAACCGAAATAACCTCCGGTGATATAGGCTATTACATAAGAAACCGTTGATAGGGTTGTTAATCCAAAGGCCAGATCTGCTATTAAACCCGAAATCATGGCGACAAAAGCGATGACCACAAAGACAGTTTCAACATGCCTTCTCTGAATCCGCTGTCGGAATCGACCAATTGTTCCTTCCGGTTCCGCCGATGCTGCATCTTCAAAAGGCTCATCGACGGCCGATGGAGAGATAGGAACTCCCAGCTGTCGAATCCGGCCCTTTAGCTCATCTGAGCTGATGACCTGCTCATCAAAATTAACGCTGAGCACCCCCCCGATAAAACTGGCGGTCGCCCTCCTTACGCCCGGAATGCGTTGCACACGATTTTCAACGGCGAGGGCGCATGATTCACAGGCGCGACCACCCTTGCGATCAAGCCGCATGGTGCAGGTGCTCCATCGATCGTGCAATATCGGTCCCAAATCCTGAGCGAGCTGAAATATTTGGCTCCCATCCATCACCAGAGGATCGTAATCGAAAGTTATTTTCTCGTCAGCAGTATCCAGAGCCACATTGATAATCCCTGATTGCTTGGAGATGGCATCGTTGATGACGTCCATGCATGAATCGTCGCCAACTTGATCGAGATCGGGATCACTTTTCGGCAAAGCTTCCGGATAATGTTCTTTAGACATTTTTCAAAATACAATTAACAGGATTCATGCTCAAAACCCAGGCTCTCTGGCTAATAATTATTTAGCCAACCCTATCTTAATTTACCAGTCAACTGATGATTAATAAAATTATCCATTCCACAGCATCTGCTGGGATAATTATAGTTTGGCTAATCTTATCAATTTCCTTGGAAAATTGTAAGATCTCTTAATCGCTTCATCACACCGAAGACAGGGAAACTAATTAGTCCTTCTCCTACCCCTGAAATTGATATTGCCTTAAATTGTCAACCCGTATAACAAAGCCGTCTTGTCCTGAGCCTGCCGAACGGCTTGCCCTGAGCCTGCCGAACGG
>BTQB01000207.1:0-5033 GCA_036985655.1 Anaerolineae bacterium
TCCTTGGAGTTCGACGTAAAGTTCATATATCCCGGGCCGGAGATCTGGAATTACAAAATTTTCGGCGAATTCTTCATCTGGCTTGATCAACCCCTGAGGGTCGCCTAAGTAAGTCCAGCTTGTCCGGTTTTCAGCGCTTTCACTCCTGCCAACGGCTGTGACTGCAACCCCCTGCCAGGGCCTACCTTGAGGATCGACCAACCTGCCGACAATAATCCCCCTAGTATCTGGCGGAACCAACCATAGAAATGGATTTCGCGTTGACTGGAATTCGTTTGTACCCAGCCTCACTTCAAAATGAAGTTGGGGATTTACGGCCGCGCCGCCAACACCGACCTCCGCCAACTGTTCACCTAATTTCACATGCTGTCCCACCTCAACGGATATATTTAGCACATGGCCGTACAATATATACAGTGGTTTGTCCCCCCACCGTTGATCTAGCTCAAGGACCACCAGGTTGCCATACCAGTCGCACCGCCAACCATAAAGGATGCTGGCGTCTGGACCGGCAACTACTACCTGTCCATCAGCGGCCGCTAATAGAGCTGTGCCCAACGGGTCCGCCACATCGACCCCATTGTGAAGGAGATAACGACCGCCAGCATCGTAGCCATAAGGCAGCCAATCTGTGTAGAGCATTCTTCCACCCCCAGGCAGTGGTTTAGATAGCCAGAAGTGTTCTTGGGGATTGGCCGCTGGTTTTGGCCAGGATTGACCACTTAAATAGTAATGTTGGTAATCGGGTTTGCCAGGCGCTGGATCGGGGCAGGTTCTATTTATGCCATCTTCTAAGACGGCTGGTTGGATAACATCTGTGGCTTTTGGCGTTGCTGAAGGAGTGGGCCCCTGTTCAACAGTGGGGCTCTGCGTGACAGGGGAACCCCGCGTAGCGGTGAGGATTTGGGCAACAGTGGGCAGAGGTGAGGCTGTATAAATCGGAAGGGCTGTAAAAGTTGGTTCAATATTTTTTCCTGTAGGGGTCGATGTTTCTGGCTTGATCGATGTTGCTCCAAGGCCGCTAGTTGGCTCAATGGTTGATCGTGACTCTTCAGAACCTTCGGCTATTAGCCCCTGGCCATCCTCCACTTTGGAAGGCTGAGCGCCTATCTTCGCCACAGCGGCCGGTTTTTTGCTGTCCAGCTGCCATATGAGAATGAGAGCGATCGCCAAAGAAATGGCGAGGAGCAGGATGATATTTCGATGAATGGGGCGCATTTAATTAAACAGAGTATTAGCTGGCTTAATTCTCCGCACAGCCGGCCAATCCGTCAACCGCTTCCGCTGGAAGGCCGTGGACAGCCAGTCTAGGATATTATCCCAACTATCCACCACTTGGCCATTTAAGAGGGGTCTTGCATATCAACACCAATTGGCAGCCTAATCTTTTCGAGCGACGTGTTATTCCACAGCTTAATTTTCTCAATGATTTAGGCTGTACAACTTAACATCTCCAAGATCAGCTAAAACGATCTTAAGCAGTGCTGCTTTTCAAGGCGATTGGGAGATTCTGGCTTAGAAAGAAAGGTATTGTATAACTCGTGAATATTAAGGTAAGATTAGGCATTAACCATTAGGTAAGAATACGATGGAAAGAAGCTGGTAAAGTTCGAACTTCAAGGAGACTATAAGAGCTAGGGCTCGCCGAGGTTGAACGAAAATCAGTAGCGCAAACTGTCGGTTTGCGTATCGAACTAACAGATGTAAGGGCAAGGCAATCGGGTAGATAGTTGTTGTCGCGAGACGAGGTCGTTCCCGATTGCCTCGCCCCATAAGGAGAAAGAAATGTCACTTAGCAAAGAAATTGTTGGACCCTTCAATAATCAGATTAAGAGCGAGTTCATGGCCTCCGCTCAATATCTTGCCATTGCCGCTTATTTCGATGATATGGGTCTAAAAGAGCTGGCAAACTTCTTTTATAGGCAATCAGACGAAGAACGCATGCACGCCCTGAAATTCATCCATTTTATGTTAGCGGCCGAGGTAAAACCTGTGATCCCAGGCGTTCCTGAGCTTCAAAATGATTTTGAGGGTCCAGCTGATGCTGTTCGGTTTTCCCTTAAGCAAGAACGGATTGTAACAGACCAGATCAACGATCTAGTTAATATATCAATTTCCGAGGGCGATCATGCAAGCAACAGCTTCCTTCAGTGGTTTGTGACGGAACAAGTTGAAGAAGTGGACACGATGAACACGTTACTTCAAACTATAAAGCTCGCCGGTGATAATCTTCTTTTAGTGGAGGAATTTGTCCGGCGTAATCCACAACATGCGGGTGGGGCTGGCGAATAACATAGAGCACCAACGAGCAACATAAAAGCCACCGGTTGAATGACCGATGGCTTTTTCTTTTATCAGGGTAGATCCTGAATGGGGAACTTGATACGGTGGTTTGAACGCTAAAAATCGGGTCTAAAACAGGCCAACCACTTTCCCATTCTCATCGATATCGACATTCATGAAGGCAGGCTTGCTGGGTAAACCAGGCATCGTTCTCATCGCGCCAATTAATGGATAGATGAATCCAGCGCCCACAGAAGCTCTCACTTCTCGAACAGGCAGAGTAAATCCAGAAGGCGCATTCTTCAATGAAGGATCATGGCTGATGGAAAGGTGTGTCTTAGCCATACATATTGGCAATCCGCCAAAATTATTTTTTTCATAGCTTTTTATCTGGCGCTCTGCCAATGGCTCATAAACAACCTCTCCAGCATTGTAGATCTTCTTGGCGATTGTTTCGATCTTTTCTTTGATGCTGAGATCGAGCGGGTAGAGAAATTCGAAGTTTGAGGGCTTTTCACAAGCTGCAACAACCGCTTCGGCTAACTCGAGCGCTCCATCGCCGCCATGGGTCCAATGATCGCTCACCGCCGCGATCTCGGCTCCAGCATCGAGGGCAGCCTCTTTAACCAGGGCGACCTCTGCATCAGTATCGTCCCTAAACCGGTTGACGGCCACGACTACCGGAACGCCAAATCGCTTAGCATTACGAATATGGACCTGTAAATTGGCCACTCCAGTGCCAAGCAGTTCGAGATTTTCCACAGTATATGCAGGATCGAGCGGTCTGCCGGGAATAACCCTTGGACCGCCGCCATGCATTTTCATCGCTCGAATCGTAGCTACTAAGACAATACAGTCCGGGGTTAGCCCCGAATACCTGCACTTTATATTGAGGAATTTCTCCATGCCAATGTCTGCCCCAAAACCTGATTCGGTTACTACATAGTCGCCGAGGCTCAAGGCAACCTTGTCAGCTACGATGGATGAGTTGCCATGGGCGATGTTGGCAAAGGGACCAGCGTGTACAAAGGCTGCCTGACCTTCAAGCGTTTGCATCAAGTTGGGATGGATGGCATCCTTCATCAGCACAGTCACCGCCCCTGCGACACCGAGCTCCTCAGCTGTTATAGGTTTGAAATCTGTGCTTTGTCCGATAACCATCCGGCCGCACCGATCTCTTAAATCCTTTAGAGTGGACTTGTAATCGTCTCCATTCACCAGCGCCAGGATGGCCATGATCTCGCTGGCAACCGTGATGTCATAGCCGCCGGCGCGTGGACGCCCATCCCATTTGCCGCCTAACCCTAAAATGATGTTTCTCACAGCCCGATCGTTAACATCAACAACCCGGTTCCAGGTGATGTTGTAAGGATCGATGTTTAAGCGTTCCAGATCCATGTCAGCTAATTGCTTATCACTAAGCCGGCTTTCGTGGAACCACCGGGAATCTATCGCGGCCGCGACGAGATTGTGGGAGGCTGATATGGCATGGATATCACCAGTAAGATGAAGGTTAAATTCCTCCATGGGGATGATCTGGCTGTATCCACCACCAGCAGCGCCGCCTTTAATCCCAAAGGTCGGTCCTTGACTCGGCTGGCGAATACAGGCAATCGAATTATGACCCAACAAGCCCAACCCTTGCACCAGACCAACGCTAGTTGTTGTCTTTCCCTCGCCTAACGGCGTGGGGGTTATGGCTGTAACGTCAACATATTTTCCTTTCGGTTTTCCCTCCAGTTTCTTTAATACGTCCAAGTGAACCTTGGCTTTATTCTTGCCATAAAATATTAAATCTTCTTCCTCGAGTCCCAGCTTTTCTGCAATCTCAACAATTGGTCGAACTTCGGCCGCCTGGGCAATATCCAGGTCTGATGGGACGGGAAACTCTCTCTTAAAATTGCTCATTGGTCCTCCTAAAATTCTGAATCTAATTTCTAAGACAGTAATCAATTGATTCTTGAGGTATCTGGCTCAAGATTCAGGCCTTATAAGCGAGCTCATAAAGCAGGCTAAAAAATCGACAGCTGGCTGTCGAATTGTGATAACGAAAATCTCTGCAACAAGAATAACTACAATAAACCAAATTTAATAGTGAAAAACGTCACATATTAGAGAGCAGATTCTCATATATCCTGCACAAAAAAACAAGTTAGGTGGAGTTCATAGTGGACGATTTTCACAGCTTGGTTAAACTTTCGCCCATGTCGTCCCTTGCCGGTTCTACATCTATGATATCCAGGGTTGCTTGTTTAATTTTTGTACCATTTATCCTTGCTTTAGCAAGCTGCCAAAATTCAGCGCCGGCCGCTTCACCGCCGGAATCAAGGGCTGCTGGAGGGACTCCAACCTCTTTGATCTTCTCTACCACAATATCTCCGGTCACTCCAATATCGACGGAAAAGGAATCATCGATTGAGTTAGGTCCAACCAACAATCGCTCCTTCACCAACAAAAATTCTATCAGCCGACAAAGGTGAACTTACCAAAAGTGCTCTGGTTTTACCATCACCAACACCCGATGTTTATGCGCCCTTCACGATTGAGGTTTTAACCAGTCGAAAGTATGGTGGCGGTCAGTTGGAGATTATTGACACTCTAGAAATCAATAAGTCATTTACTCGTTATCTGAGCACTTATCCAGGCGATGGTTTGACAATTTGTGGCTTCATGAATGTGCCAAAGGATGGATCAATATTTCCTGTAGTTGTCCTGGATCACGACTATATCCCACAATCTGAATATTCGAC
>BTQB01000208.1:0-5026 GCA_036985655.1 Anaerolineae bacterium
AGGGGCAACTCGAGCGTAAACGTGGATATCATCAACCACCTCTTCGAGCTCATCAAGGGTCATTTGGGCTAGTTCCGTTCCCGTGATTAGGCGATCGTTCCGGGCGATATCCAGGTCCTGGGCAATGCGCATAGCTGTAACAGGATGGTCGCCAGTTATCATAATCGGCCGGATTCCTGCATTCCGAGCAGTTGCCACTGCTTGTTTCACCTCTGGTCTAGGTGGATCAAGCATGGCAACCAACCCCACAAAAACCTGCTCAGCTTCTAACAGATCCTCGTCATCAGGTAGTTCATCCGACTCCCAGAAGCGGAAAGCGATCCCCAATACTCTCTGGCCTTCGCCAGCCAATCGCGCGTTTGCCTCTAAAATTCTTTCGCGCCAGGCATCATCCAATGGAATGATTTCGTTTTGAACCAGCACCCGGTTGGCCACATCGAGCAAGCTGTCCACAGCGCCCTTCGACAACATTACATACGTCGCATCCCGCCAGGGAACATCGGTTACTTCGTCTTCCACGTTTGTTCGATGAACTGTGGTCATCCGCTTTCGTTCCGAGGTGAATGGCACCTCCGCTACTCGAGGCCAACGACTATCTAACTCATCCTTGGTGTAGCCAAGGCGAGCGGCCGCCAATATAAGAGCGCCTTCCGTGGGATCGCCAATAGCCCTGATTGTCCCGTCTTCAGAGATCTTAAGCACGGCGTCATTGCATAGCGCGCCCGCCCGGATGAGCACGTTTAGAGCGGTGTATTCTGGCGGCCCGTGACCAGGGATTTCAGCCTCCAAAAACACCCCTTTCTTGTCCACCAATGCTTCTACATCATGGGTATTACCAGCAACATCCAGCATGGTAACAGTCATTCTGTTTTCGGTTAAAGTTCCCGTCTTATCAGCACAGATGACGGTGACGCTGCCCAAGGTTTCAACCGATGGTAAGCGGCGAATCAAGGCGTTTCTCTTAAGCAAGCGTTGTGAACCAAAAGATAGGGTCAAGGTAACGACGGCAGGCAATCCCTCCGGTACGGCCGCGACAGCCATGCTGATCCCTGTGAGGAAAAGCACCTCCAGATCCTCCCCCCTCAATAAGCCAAAAAACACCACGATGGCCACGATAATTAACGCTACCCAGGCCAGGGTTTTGCCTAAATGGTCCAGCCGGCGCTGTAATGGAGTCTGCTCTTGCTCCACATCCTGGATCATCTCGGCTATATGGCCCAGTTCACTGTCCATGCCTGTCTCGGTAACAATGAATGATCCCCGGCCATAAGTAATTGCCGTGCCCATGAAAACCATGTTCTTCCTGTCGCCTATCTGAATATCCTCTGCCGTCAGAACAGCCAGGGATTTTTCCACCGGTTCGGACTCTCCTGTTAGTGCCGCTTCCTGGGCTTTCAAGCTGAAGCTTTCCAGCAAACGGCCATCAGCTGGCACCAAATTACCCGCCTCCAATAAGACAATATCACCGGGAACCAGCTGGGTTGATGGTACTTCTTGGATCGATCCATCTCTCCTGACCTTTACTGTTGGCACCGATAGTTTTTTTAACGCCGCCATTGCTTTTTCAGCCCGGTACTCTTGTGTAAACCCTAAAATCGCATTAAGAACTACAATGGCCAGGATAACGACGACATCCAAGAATTCTCCAAGTACCAGGGAGACGCCTGCAGCCAACAGCAGAATAATGACCAAGAAATCGCGAAACTGGTTTAAAAGAATAATCAAGGGATTCTTTGTCCCTCGATCTATCAATTCGTTAAGTCCAAATTTCTCTTGGCGTCCACCTACCTCCAGGGAGGTAAGCCCTTTATCTGGGTCTGTCTCGAGTCGGTCTAAGATTGCTTCGGGTTTTAGCTGGTACCAATTCATAAGGGAAATCGTCTTATTTTTGTTTCCGTAGCGCTCTCAATCAAGAGACAGAGATCGCCAGGTCTAATCATTCTGGAACCAATCATCGGCATGTGTTTTGGCAGTAGGTAAGCTCCGTAAGCGCCAGGCCCCACGGTGAGAGTCAGGCGCTATTAGGTTGTTTGAATCGGCGAATTTATGCTACACAGTTGACTCTTCATCAGTTGTAGGAGCGTCTTCTTCCACCGCACTTTCCTTATCAGCGAGCTGATCTGGGATATCTGCCCGCATGTGGGTAGTTGAGACGCTGCCACCCGTCTTTTCTAGCTGCCTCTCGACTTGATCCACGAAGGCCGCTTCAGAAATAACAGCAACCGCAGAGGTACCTGGACTAAGGGCTTCACCTAATTGCTCAAGCCTATCATTGGGTATGCCTGAATCAATGGATTTGGCTGTGACGCCCCCAACCAACGCGCCAACAGCTCCTCCAATTACGATGCCTGGAGGACCAGCTAAAACACCGATAAGCGCGCCAATTGTGCCGCCCGCTGCCGCGCCTTTGCCACCGCCAGGATCAGACGTTTCCTTTATATGGATCTTATTTTTATCATCCCGGTGGATGACGGCGGCATCGAGAAAACGTAAATCGCTGTAAACCTCTAACTCTTTCAGCTTCTTTAATGCTTCTCCCGCTGCATCCTCTTCTTCATAATTAGCTACTATTAGTTTAACCGCAACTTGCTCCATGACGCCTCCATCCAAATTATTTTCACATTTCTCTCCAACTATATCTCATTGATTATTCTCAACCAGCCATTTATCTCTGTTTGCCCCTCGGGCGATCTTACCGCTGGATGTTTTTATCAGCCATTTCGAGCCAACTAGCTTGACATAAGTAACCGTTATCATGCTCCGCCTGGCGACATCTTGCCGAATTTTCTTGATTATTGCCTGTCTCTTCTGTGCATCTTCCGTGGTGACCTCTGCTACTACAGCGATGAGTTCCGTGCCTTCTTTTTGGTCGAAAACGCCAAAGGCCACTGCTCTGCCCGGCCGAACACCGGGAATATCGTTAACAATGGCCTCGATATCCTGGGGATAGACATTCTTTCCCGCGTTGATAATCAGATCTTTGGAGCGGCCGACCAGGTAGAGATGGCCATCTGCCAGGTATCCCCTATCACCCGTCATATACCAGCCGTCAACGAACGGGCTCAAGTCAGGACGTCGATAATATTCACTCAGCATGCAGTCGCTCTGGATGGCTATCTCCCCCACCCTCCGGTCAGGAAGAGTGGATCCACTTTCATCGACCACCCGCACAGAAGTTCCCTCGATCGGCTGGCCGCAAGAAACCTTTATCAACGCTCCTTCATTTTTTTTATCAGCCGGCCTGGCCCAGCGCTCATTTTCCAGGGAGGAACGGTCGATAACGTCAATTTCAGGTTCTACTCCAGGAGCCGTTTGGGTAACGCCGAAGGTATTTTCCGCCATTGCATAGCTGGCAGCCAGCATATCCGGTCGCAGACCATAGTCGCCAAAACGAGAGAGGAACAGTTGGTGGCTTTCGTCATAAACAGGTTCAGAGCAGTTTATGAACATGCGCATCGATGCCAGCGATAATCCTTCTAAATCGCGATCCCTGATTCGACGGGCCGAGTGATTGTAAGCAAAATTGGGCAGCCAGCATAAAGTCCCTCGGTAATCGTGGATAGCTCGAAAAAGCATGGCTGGATGGCGAATCCAATCAAAAGGTGACATCAAGACCAGAGGTACACCCTGAAAAATGGGCAATATAAATCCGGCGATCAGGCCCATATCGTGGTAAAGTGGCAGCCATGAGACCACCACATCCTCCTTGTTAAGGCCGATCGCTTTGCTGTAGTGAGCTATTTGATTCAAAACCGACCTGTGGGACAGGGCCACCCCTTTTTGAAGCCCTGTCGTGCCGCTTGAATGCTGAAGCAAGGCTATCTGCGAGGGGTCAATATCGGCCGGATCCACTTTGACCTCAGCATCGGAGATCGCTAAAGCCTTGAGTTGGCTAGAACCAATAACCGGGCAATCAACTATCGAGTTCATCCTTAACGCAAAGTCATTAGTTGAGAAAACAGCCTTAACATCGGAAATACGCACCAGCTCGGCCATGGATCGCGCATAAATCTCAGGATCTAATTTCTCAGTCAACTTCGGAAACATTGACGGGATAGCGCCAATCAACATCGCCCCCCAAAAGAGAAAAATGCTCTCCAGATCCTGTGTATGGGCGATAATGAGCAGGTCGCCTTTATTAATTCCAAGGTCTACGAACGCTTGGCCATAAGACTGTGTTGATCTAAAGAACTCCTGTCGCGAAACCGTTTCCGGTTCCTTGCCGGTCTCCAGATAAATAATGGCACTCCGCTCCTCATCAGATAAATGAATACCAAAGGTATCGAGAAGCAGATTTGCTTTCAAAGCCATATCTTGAAATTCCATAGGGTATTGCACTGAAGCTGTTCAAGAGGGCGCTTGTTCACCGTTCTGGACCCCTTAAGAGACCGAAGTCACGCTCTTAAAGGCGCGATTCCCGTGTTTATTACTGCCAGCACTTTTTTTTCTTTATCTGAGCTGCTTGTTGATCGATGAGCCAATCCAAGTCATACCAACTGCGGTTAATGGCGATCAGCCATTATTCTCGAGACCATCTGGTTAACTGTATTCATTTTTTTTACAGTAAGTTCCGGATCTGGAATGTAAACTCCAAACTCTCTTTCAACAAATACCGCAAAATCAGCCAGGGCAAAGGAATCCATTAATCCTTCCGTGATCATGCCCTCGTCATCGCCAAGAGGATAATCGGGATCTCTGATCAATTCTCGGGTGATATACTCTTTCACTCTCTCGCGGATTTCGCCTTCATCCTTCATCCTTCCACCCTCATCCTTCTCTTTTACTCTTTTAGCGATTGTGGTGAAGATTGCAGTCAGCTTATCGACTTCATGTTGCAACGCCTTCAGCTGATTGGCAGTAATGTTTTTTCTGCCTCCGTCAACAGTTATAACCAATAAGCCTTCTCATCCATTTCCTGCAACGCCACACCGATCTTACTAATAAATTCGGCATCCGACCGGGCTCGAGAAGCCTCTCGGTAATGCGCCCCTACCGAAGTCCCCGACCGCAGCACCTGTTTCCCAAT
>BTQB01000209.1:0-4990 GCA_036985655.1 Anaerolineae bacterium
ATGTCGCCGACTGGTCCTGGGTGTAGAAGAGTTACATCTTTTGGCCGGACGCTAACTGCATTGCTCCCTACCAATTCAACTTTTATTCTCTTCTTCTCAAGGCTAACAACTCTACCCGCCTGTCCTTTGTACAAGACTAGAGAATCAATTGCTAATTCGCTCATTTAATCTTTTCAGCAGATGTTTACTATTTAAAGGCTTATAAACTTTTTTCGATTTACCTGAGAGGATTGCGGTCTGTTGAGCCCGTTTATCATTATTGCTGGCCCAATTATATTGAATGGTTAAAAAAAGGGAGAATTTCAATCCCACCATAGGTAGTTGGAGCGAAAGGGGAAGGGTCTGTTTTCCATTTTGCTGTTAATTGGTGCATTACTCTGACCTTCCTATTTGATTCCTTTGATAGCTGTCTCTTGAAGATGTAAAATGAGAGTAGATCAACCGTTAACTGTCCAATTCCCTCTGGGAACTCACCGTAATATGAGTCAGCTTCAATTTCGCTTCTATGCCGAGCTTAATGATTTTCTACCTCAATCCTTGAGGCAGGTCCGATTCCCCCATGATTTCTCTGGAAATGTCACAGTTAAACATCTGGTGGAATCTTTAAATGTACCCCATACCGAGATTGACCTGATTCTAGCGAACGGCAGATCCGTTGGCTTCAGCTACACTGTTAAAGATGGAGATCAGATCAGCGTTTATCCGGTTTTTGAGTCAATTGACATTTCTTCCGTCGGCCGCCTGCGACCTAAACCGCTTCGAGAAACCAAATTTATCCTTGATACCCATCTGGGACAGCTGGCCTCCTACCTGAGATTAATCGGTTTCGACACGCTCTATCGCAACGATTTTCAGGATCCCGAATTGGCTCTTACTGCTAGCTCTCAGAGACGTATTCTTTTAACAAAAGATAGGGGTCTGCTGAAGCGGGTTCTCGTTACCCACGGATACTGTGTTAGAAATATTGTCCCTCGCGATCAACTCGTTGAAGTCGTCAGACGTTTTGACCTTTCAGATTCTATGCAGCCATTCAAGCGCTGTCTGAGATGCAATCACTTGCTTCAACCCATAGAAAAAGAGAAGATTAAACACCGGTTGCCAGCCAACACCCGCCGGTACTACAACAAATTTACCATCTGCACGGGTTGCCAACAGCTTTACTGGCCTGGCTCCCATTATCTGCGTATGTGTCGCTTCTTAAAAGAAACGCTTGACTTGGATCTAGTGGAAGATTAAAGCTGCTGAGAGAAACATGACGAACGAACCGAAAATCCCAGATAAAAATGGCGATACGAGCGAGCGAGAATGGGTTAATCGCGCCAGCGCCTGGTTAACTGCTGGACGGTCGACAATTCTGTTGGTTGTTCTCATCTTGTTATATGCCTACATCCCCCTGAGCCAAGAACTTCAGATTAGAGGGTTGGAATATGTGTTTATTGGCATCATCGCAGCGATGGTGATCACTGTTAGCTCGAACAGAGTTCGGACCATTATCGCTCTTTTGTTTGCTGCAGTTATATTGGTTTTAACGATTCTTACCGATCCCGAAGATATCCAGAATACACAGTATGCTGTTACTTACTACGCTGCGATTGCCTTGTTTGTGGCTTATGCGGTCGCGGCGATCTTGTATGAAGTAACGCAGGCCCGAAAGTTTAATTACAACTTGATAGTCTCCGCGCTTGCTGCCTATTTACTCTTGGCTTTACTTTGGGCGATTTTATACACGATTATCGAGATCCTTAAGCCTGGTTCATTTGGGATCAATCCATTATTGATCGAAGCTGAAACTATTGCCACGATTGAAATTTTCCCATTGATCCTCTATTTCTCGCTCATCACCTTGACAACAGTGGGCTATGGTGACATAACGCCTGTTTCACCCATTGCCAGATCAGTGGCCTCAATAGAACCGATTGTTGGGCAGCTCCTATTGGCGGTGCTTGTTGCTTGGTTAGTGGGTATGTACATCATTGATACAATTGAAGATCGGGGAAAAAAATAATTGCTGGACTCCAGCTCGAACTGCTCGGGTTATTCCTGGTTAGCCCGGCGATCTGCAGGTATCCGTTTTTGAGCTTCTTCAACGGATTGGCTGCTTAAGAGAAGATGTGTAGCAATATTGCGAATTTCTCTGATCTCCTCCAATGAAACAAAGCCGTCGGCATCGGCGACAGCGAATAAGATATCTAAAAATTGCGCCCTTTCGTTCACAGATGTGAAGGTCACAAACTCCCTGGTAAGTCGCGTGTAATCTAATTTCGCAGTTTCTTCAGCCAGGGCAACCTCGACCACGAATGATGCCTCGTACGGATTTATCTTCCAATGGGTCTCCAGCGCACTTTTCATGGCTTCAGACTCCTCACCAGCCAATTCCCGATCTACTAATGCTACTTTCGCCATTAGACCCCCAGCGGCGCTTAACCTCCTGAGAGCAACATCATCAATGCGTAATGCATCGTCATCTACGCCAAGTCGCAGGCGAAGGTCATAATAGACCTTATTGGACAGAAATTCTTCGAAGAACTGCTCCCTATTCGGCGCTTGGGCCATGGTCGTTGAACGTCTATCTAACGCCCTGTTTATCAAGTCGCCAACTTTATGAATGAAACCTTCATTGTCTTCTTCAATTATTGATTTGATCTCGTCAATTGCTTTTTGCTCATCGGCCGTTATCTTCCCGTCAGCTTCTACAACCTGATTTAATACCAAAAATACTACTTCTTGCTCTTCCCTGGTCTTAATATTCCGCCTAAGCTCCTCTACGAGACGCCCCCTTTCTGCAGCCCCAACCGGTTGTTCCAGGTACATTTCGAACTGAGCCCACTGGATTGGATCTACCTCTTGTCCAAGGTTAAAAATGCTGTAATAGCGATATAAAACATCTTTTAAACAATTGACCTCCTCGTGAGTGAGTTCATTATCGACCCAGGCAGCTGCAATAATCACTTTAGCCAGGCTCTCAACTAATTCGTTCCTCAGTTCTTTCATATTCAGCACGCAGGGATAATTATTACGGAAACCGGGAGGATTTTGACCGAAGAGCTGTCTTTACCAAGACCCAAATAATAACCCTGGTCTCTTATTTTACAGGTGTCTCTAAACATCCCTAAAGGCGGATAGCCTCTTTTCCATTTCCTCTTGGACTTCATCGCTGATGGTCAATTCTACTGTCTTACCGCCTGTTTTTTCGAGGGCAGCGGCAATTTTCTCTGCATCGCCTGATTTTAGGACCAGGATCAAGCTCGAACTTGCCCTTTCCATGTGGTCGCTTATTTCATCGATCTTTTCGTTCGGAATGCCCAAGTCTGTTGCCTTGCCGGTAATCGCTCCTGCGGCCGCGCCCAACAATGCACCGCCTATCGGACCTCCTACAAGAGTCCCAATTACCAGCCCAGCTATGCCGCCTGATATGGCGCCCCGTCTGGGTGTAAGTTCGCTTTTTTCCCAAACTTTAACATCGCCCTGAAAATCCTTTTTTATCACCACCGCATCCGCTATTTTAAATAACTTATCCAGGTGCATATCATCAAGGGTATCCAGCGCTTTTTCAGCCATTTTTTCATCGTCAAATGCTACTATTAAAATCGAGCTGCCCATTTAATGTGCCTCCTGCTAATTTACTACGCTGATAATAATCCTGTCGCAGCCACTTTAAAAACCTCGCGTGGTTTGTTGGCTGCCATGTATCAAGCGGGTCTATGTGTTTGGTTTTTCCCCTAGGCGATCCAATCCTGCCACTGTTGGGACAGCTCTTTGCCCATCGCCTTCAGATATACGTAACTTTTTCCGTAAAAGATAAGCAGAGCTTCTTTATAGATCTCCAGTTGAATCCGAGGAGAAACCTGAAAATCGTTGCCCCGGTCGATAAGGCGGCTGCGCAAATCCTCATCGGACAAATCACTAATGGTAGATTTGAGTTCCGAATCCAACTCTTCAAACCACTCCCTCAGCGAAGAAACGCTGCTGGTCAGGCCTGGCTCACTGTTCCTGTAGTTGAATTCTTGTTTAAAGTTCCTAAATGATTGGATATAGGAGGTCTCTATCTCCCCGATTTCGCGGCATAGTTCACCCAATGGAGGATTATTGCCACCCGGAGAATAAGACAGATCGCTATCACTCAAGATTTCCATTAGCTGTTCACGGAGTGCCTGATATAACTCAAACAAAGAATAATGTTCACTGATAATACTGTTCATTTCTTAAAGCTCCTATTGAATGTCGAATATCCCGAACTCTATATAGTGACCCTAAGAAAGCCCAACAGCCTCTGACACCCTACACAATCTGTTTTCTTTCAGCCCAAGCTTGAGCTGAAGTCACTATTCACAATCTTGTTCTGCTCCACTTGGTTTGTCCAAATGGCCCTATGAATTCCAAAATAAGCCATCTGGCTATTCTAACCTCCCCAGTTGTCCGATGAAAAACAGACTAAACCGACTTATAATATATTCAACATTAAATGGAGAGGACCTAAACGCTTCAGTTACAAAGTGTCGAGGTCATTGGAAAGTCTAGACATTTTATGTCAATAGATCAAGCCCAATGCCCGGCCAAATATTCAGAAAATTGGAGTCCTCTTCAAAATAGCTCTAGCCGCCAGCAGCAATGACGCTGGCGTTTTTTCATAGTAGTTCACGTGCGCCGCGGCCCACCACGATGGATGAAAATGACGATATTCGCAGATTCATACCAATTCTAATCCGTGAAATCTGTGTCAATCCGTGTCCTATTTTCAGAGGAGACCACACGCGCCGCGGCGCACCACCATGGATAAAAATCTGTAGCGCAAACTGTTAGTTTGCAGGTAGAACTATATTTCAATTTACAGGGGTGAATCATGCCAATTCTAATCCGTGAAATCCGTGAAATCCGTGTCCTATTTTCGAAGGAGTTCACATGCGCCGCGGCGCACCACCATGGATGAAAATGACGATATTCGCAGATTCATACCTATTCTAATCCGTGAAATCTGTGTCAATCCGTGTCC
>BTQB01000210.1:0-4978 GCA_036985655.1 Anaerolineae bacterium
AGGTATTATTAAATGACGACCAGCCTGATAACTTTGAATTTGTCGTCGTTTCGCCGCAGTCTTTTTTCAATACCACCTGGTGGGATAGGGCAACGCCAACTGTCGTCAATGCGCTGGTAGACGAAGTTATCTCGACGTACCAGATTGATCCAAGCCGAGTTTACCTTACTGGCCTAAGCATGGGTGGATACGGCGCGTGGCATGTTGCTGCGGCAAATCCAGATCGATATGCAGCTTTGGCTTCAATCTCAGGCAGCGGGTATCGGACAACAACCATACCTAACGAAGATGTCTTATGTCAAATAGAGGATATTCCCGTTTGGGCTATTCACGGTTCCCGGGATCAGATATCAGATCCAAATGCCAACCGAATCTACCTTGAAGCCTACGAGGAGATATGTAATGGAGAGATTAAAATAACGTTTTATCCTGAGGAAGGTCATTTCGGAGCTTTCTATAGAGCCTATCGGGATCCAGCCCTCTACGATTGGTTTTTGAGTAAGACGAAGCCGGCTAAAGATACAAACGCAACAGTTGATAATGAGGATCATACCAACTGAAGGATTCGAATCCTCCAGCCCTCAATTATTGCTTTTGGGAGTTGGGTCCGTTTGTTTCCAAATCTACCGATAAGCTCGAATCTTATAGATCTTCTTCCGGTCTTGATATCATAACCCTCTAGCGACAAACAGGAGCATAATGCTATCTCGCTTGGGTTCAAAGCGTTGTCGCCAAGTTTATGCTTCGAATATCAGTCCACCTAAAAGACTACATCGATCCCGGGTAAGTAGATCCGGGACTCAAGAAGAGACCACCTGAATAGGCTGCGGATTAAATAGGGTATAAGGCAATATTTGCACCCACCTCTGCAAACTTATATTATGTTTAAATTAGATGAGTGTGTGGAACAGAAGCTGGATAAAATCAAACTTACGACATTGCCACACCTTCCAGTTCAATATCTGGTGTTGATATTTCGATGAGCAACGAAAAAAGAGTACTAGTAATCGACGGTCATTTAGAAATGCTCGATTTCCTGCGCTCTATGTTGGAGCTTACTGTTGAAAACTGTCGCGTAGTGGGAGTGACCACTGCGGGGGACGGGGCAAAAGCGCTCAAGGGAGAGTCTTTTAAATTGATGATTGCTGATATTGGGCTTCCAGGTATTGGTGGTTCTGGATTAGTTTACCATGCAAAACGGCTGTGGCCTGAAATGCAAGTGATCCTGATTTCAAATCAAGATTCCGAGAGTACTCGTAGAGAAGCTAAAACATTAAAAGTTCTTAGATACTATCCTAGACCAGTGGATTCAGATGCTCTTATTTATTCTGTTTACAAAGTATTACACGATCCCCGTGCACCACAGAACGAGGGTCAGCGTCCGAAATTACCAAGAATCGATAAGCAGGTAAAAAGAGGATCTCCTGAACTCCAAGCCCGTCTTGAAGCATTACGCCTCGATACGGGCGCCCGCCAGGCGCTGTTGGCGAACTTGAGCGGCAATGTTCTTATCTCAACAAAAGGGTTCGGCGAGATGGACCTGTTGGATAAGGTTGAGAGCGTAGCTGACAATGTGAGATCAAGCGTACAACTTGGTTTAAAATTGGGAAATATTAACCCATATTCGATTCAATACTTAAGCGGTGAGGAATATGAACTGTATATCGCGAATCTTATGCCTGACCACTGGCTAGCTTTACTCTTTGAAATTCAAGCCCACCGGGGCAAGATGGGTACAATTTGGTTCTTTACACAGAAGGCAATTCCCGAATTAGAAGTGATGATCGAGCAAGTTGAAGGGAGCAGGCGAAAGATTAACAAAGTAATTCCTGCAACACAGAAGGCTCAGATTGAAGACGAAGAACCCGTCTCCGTCGAACCTGAGTTGGAGGACGAAATAGCGCTCGAATCAGAGCAAGAAATTGCTCAGCCCAAAGAAGAAATCGAGCATATACCGGCTAAGCATTTAGTGCAGGTTGAAGAAGCGGACGAAGAGAAAGATGAATTCGATCTCTTCTGGGAGGAAGCATTAGAGAATGCTCCAGTTAAGGACGCAGCAACCAGCGGCGTTTCCTATGAAGAAGCCCTCCGTCTTGGATTAATACCGGGGGAAGTAGAACTACCAGAAGATGAGTATCAGGATGAGGGCCAATGACTCTTGAATTGGTAAAGAAAGCCAAATTTACTTTCTGCTAACTCTTCGTCCACGTTTTCTTTTTGGCCTCGACCTTTTTTCCTCTCTCTCAATTAATCGAATAATGTCAGTACCGATATCTGTATGTGTTGTCTTTTCAATGCCTTCAAGACCAGGAGAAGAGTTTACTTCCAACAACAGAGGACCACGATGAGATTGAACCATATCTACACCAGCTACGGAAAGGCCGTGAGCGTGGGCAGCCAGCACTGCCTGCTTTTCAGTTGCCTCGTCGAGAGAGATCGGCCTGGCAGTACCTCCACGGTGCAGGTTCGCTCTGAAATCTCCTTTTGCAGCAGTTCGCTCCATGGCAGCAACACATCGATTTCCGACAACAATTATCCGTAAATCTTTCCCCATCGCTTCGCTAATATACTCTTGAATGAGCATTTGTTCTCTCATTTTCCTTACAGCGTTTAGGAGCGATTCAACAATGTGCATCTCCTTGGCCAGGAAGACGCCACGGCCTTGAGTTCCCCTAATTAATTTTATGATCACAGGTAGACCACCGGCGTTTTGAATTGCTGTAAAGATGTCTTCTACATTGGCGACGACTGTTGTGATGGGAATTGGTAAACCGGCGCTGCTCATTGTCTGTAGACTGTGTAATTTGTCTCTAGATCTCGATATCGCAGCAGACGAGGCCGTTGTGATTACGCCGTTTCTTTCAAACTGCCGGACGACTGCCAGCCCATAGAACGTTATTGACGTGCCAATTCGAGGAATAATGGCCTCGACATCTGGCAGCTTCTGGTAGGGAGGCGTTCGAAATTGGCCGCCCACATTAACCGGGATTTTTAAAGTATCGATTACATTTACTCTATGTCCTCGCAGCCTGGCTGCCTGCACGAGGCGCCTGGTGCTGTACAGAGATCTGTTTCGTGAGAGAATTCCGATTCTCATAATGAATTAGGATACACAATAAATAGTCACGGGCCGAATTAAACCTCTTAAGGGGCCTGACCTTCCATTACACTTAATTGAATGTTCTTGACCTTTTCGGTCAAGCCTGGAGAAGCATAAAGTGCCTCAGTGCGTGCAATTGCATTAGCCTGGTCAAAACTTTCAATCGAGCTCGCGCGATCGGTAAAAATAGTTGAGAAAGTCTGACAAATTCCGGGCTTCGTGCAAGAGAGATTATATCAGGACAAATTTACCAGTCCTACAAAAACTCTATGTGCTGTAGACCGGAAAGAGGGTCTGATTATTGACCTTTGTCCTAATAAGCATTTTGACCGTCGATTTTAACACCGTTACAATTTTCCATCCGTTCTCAAGTTGTTATGAAAGAAAAGCGAACATTTGTAATCGTACCGACCTATAATGAAGCCGACAATTTGGATGAATTGTTAAGCCAATTGTTGGCTCTACCCATAGATCTATCGGTCGTGGTTGTAGATGACAACTCTCCTGATGGCACCGGCCGGCTAGCAGATAATTGGTCGGCAAAATACCCAGATCAAGTCGCGGTAATTCACCGGGCAGAAAAACTTGGACTGGGGACAGCATATATTGCAGGGTTCAAATACGCAATGGACCAACCCAAGGCTAGCTCGATCATGACAATGGATGCTGATTTCTCTCATAATCCAAGATATATACCGGAGATGATCGCGGCCGCTCGAGATAACCATGTAATTATCGGATCTCGTTATGTTCAGGGAGGTGGTTCCAGAAACTGCAGCTGGAAAAGAATCGCTTTGAGTAAGGTGGCGAATCTATTTGCACGGTCCCTACTCGGTCTTCGAGCCCACGATGTCACAGCAGGATTCCGACTGTACCGGCGTGAGGCGCTTGAAACAATCCCCTTGGACCAGATTTTTTCAAATGGATACTCATTCTTAATTGAAATGTTATTTCTATGCCAGAGACGTGGCTGGCAAGTTGGCGAGGTGCCAATAATATTTGAAGATCGTCGAATGGGGACCACCAAGATTTCGAGGCAAGAGATCTTGAAGGCCCAGTATACAGTCTTCAGATTATTCTTAAGACGATTGAGACGAACCGAACCACGGAGAGCGTCAATACCTGTAGAACAAGTAGACTGATCCTAGGATGAACGTCAGAAGACTCTTTGCTGGACTCTTATTTTTGGGTTTATTCACGATGGCTGCTCGCGAGGCCATCGATCCGGATATGTGGTGGCACTTAAAAACTGGTGAATTTATTCTTGAGAATGGCATTCCGAAGCAGGACATTTTTTCTTTCACAGTACCAGAAAACCGCTGGATCACCCACGAGTGGTTATCAGAAGTCATTATGTGGTCATTATACTGGGTTGGCGGTTTTCCTCTCCTAATTGTAACCTTTGCTGGGGTAATTACTGCTTCTTATTGGTTAGTTTATCTTCGAAGCGACGGCAGGCCATACCTGGCCGGTTTTGTTGTGCTTTTAGGTACAATTGCCTCTGCTCCTTTGTGGGGAGTCAGGCCACAGATGTTTAATCTTCTTTTTTCCGCGGCCTTTATCTTCCTGATCGAGGGCTATAAGGATAAAAAAATTGGAAGAAAATACCTCTGGTTTTTACCACTATTAACAATTATTTGGGCCAATCTTCACAGTGGTTATCTTTTTGGAATTGCCTTGATTGCGGGCTATATCGTCGGTGAATCGCTCCAGCAAATAACAAACATGGCCCCGGCGCGGGGTCTTTCGTGGAAAGATATTCGATGGCTGTTCCTCATAGGTGTTTTGAGTTTTTTAGCTGCTGCCATAAATCCAAACGGCCCTGAGCTGTGGATTTATCCCTTTTTCACTTTAGGAAGCAGCGCCATGCAGCAGTAC
>BTQB01000211.1:0-4964 GCA_036985655.1 Anaerolineae bacterium
CTATGGCTGCAGCCGCCAGATACCAGGGGGGTTATTGTCGGCAGGCTGGTCGATCCTCAAGGTCGCCCCTGGCAGGGGGTTGCAGTCACAGCCGTTGGCAGGAGTGAAAGCGCTGAAAACCGGACCAGCTGGACTTACTTAGGCGACCCTCAGGGGTTGATCAAGCCAGATGAAGAATTCGCCGAAAATTTTGTAATTCCAGATCTCCGGCCCGGGATATATGAACTTTACGTCGAACTCCAAGGACAAATTTACCAGGTTCCAGTCGAGGTCCTCGGCGGCCAAATGGTCAGGACAGAGATTATAACCGAACCATATATGACACCTACACCGGAATCACCGCCAGAAACATCCACGCCCCAAGGTTAATTTGACTAATAAAAGGGGATGAATTTTGGAAATTCGCTACGAAACCCACACTTGACCTGGTTGAAATTGGGCCGGAGTTGGAGGGCCAGATTATTTGGCGTATGTGATAAAATTGTTCTCTAGTTTTCTTCTGATTGTTCAGGGTAAAGGTGATGAGAGATATAGGTTCTCCAACAATTCTCTGTTTAGCCAGCTATTTTAAGGGCGATTCCTTCATAAGGACCTGTAAAAACCTGGGCTGTCACGTTATCCTGTTAACCAAAGAAAACCTGTCTGAAGAGGATTGGCCATGGGAAGCGATCGATGAAAAGTTCTTCATGCCTGATCTATCAATACAGCCGGATATTATCTATGCTGTTAGCTACCTGGCGCGAGATCGAAAGATAGACCGCATCATCGCTCTCGACGATTTTGATGTAGAGACGGCCGCAGCATTGCGGGAACATCTTCGAATTCCAGGAATGGGTGATACAACAGCCCGCTACTTTAGGGATAAGCCGGCCATGCGCATGGAAGCGGAGGAAAGGGGAATCCGTGTTCCGGCGTTTAGCGCCCTGTTCAACTACGACGAAATCCGCAATTTCATTCGGACTGTGCCGCCGCCTTGGGTAATTAAACCTAGATTTCAGGCAGGCGCTATGGGCATTAAAAAGGTGATGAGTGATGACCAGCTCTGAAAAATCCTGGAGGAATTGGGGGATAAAGCATCTTTCTTTCTCCTGGAGCAATTTATACCTGGTGATATCTATCATGTCGACGCTATCGTTTCAGAAAAGGCCATCATCTTCGCGGAGGTCCATAAATATAAACAGCCTCCAATGAATGTATCCCACGAAGGAGGTGTATTTATTAGTCGTACACTACCCAGGGAATCTGATGAAGTTCAGCCGCTACTTAAGTTAAATAAGAAATTAATCGAGGTTTTCGGCATGGTTCGAGGGGTAAATCACACCGAATTTATTCGCAGCAGCCAGAATGGAGAACTTTATTTTTTGGAGACGGCCGCCAGGGTAGCCGGGGCAAATATCGCCGAGTTAATCGCCTATGCTTCGGGCATTAATCTTTGGTCCGAATGGGCTAAGATTGAAATTGCTAATTACAAAGGTGAATCTTATTCCTTGCTCGAACACTTTGAGAAGTACGCTGGGGTCATGATTTGCTTAGCAAGACAGGAGAATCCTGACCTTTCAAATTACGATGATCCGGAGGTCGTCTGGCAGTTGCACAAGAAACACCATGCGGGTCTGATTGTTGCCTCTGAGGAGCAAAGGCGAATCGAACAACTGTTGGACAATCAGAAGTTGCTTTGAGCACGATTTTCTGGCTACCGCACCACCTTTGGACGAGGCGCCTAATTAACCGTACAATCCTCGCCAGACAGGAATCTAGATCAACTGTTCCGGCTAGAAAGGACAACAAAATGATAACGGGATTGACCTTATATGAAACCTAGCAACAGCAGCGAAATTCGCCAGGCTTTTTTGGACTTCTTTGAGGAAATGGGCCACCAGGTTGTGGACAGTGCACCCTTACCCCAATTTGATAACCCGACTCTATTATTCACTAACGCTGGCATGAATCAATTCGTCGATGTCTTTTTGGGTAAGGAAGTCCGGTCGTATAAGAGAGCAGCAACGTCCCAAAAATGTATGCGAGTCCAAGGCAAACATAACGACCTGGAAAATGTCGGTCCTTCCGGCCGGCACCATACATTCTTTGAGATGTTGGGAAATTTCTCTTTCGGAGATTATTTTAAGAAAGAAGGGATTCGTTACGCCTATGACTTTATAACCAAGGTTTGCCAGATTTCAGAAGATCGCCTTTGGTATACCGTCCACGTGGAAGATGATCAAGCCTATGACATCTGGGCAACGGAAATCGGCGTTAATGAAAGCCGCATACTCCGGATGGGCGATGAGACGAATTTTTGGATGATGGGAGATGTCGGGCCATGTGGGCCAACAAGCGAGATTCACTATGACTGGGGTCCCGAATATTGCACATGTGGTGAAGCTAACTGCGGTGTATCGCTGGATAACGATTGTGATCGATGGCTTGAAGTATGGAATCTGGTATTTATGGAATTTGATCAGAAGGAAGACGGCCGGCGCATTCAGCTTCCTAAACCTGGTGTTGACACGGGTATGGGGCTTGAACGAATTACAGCTATCGTCGAGAACCGTCCAGTAAATTATGACACTGATCTATTTAAACCAGCGATGGATAGAATTCAGGAAATGCTGGAGGATTCTGAATCGGAACGTGAAGAACATGAGACGGGTTACAGAGTAATCGCCGATCATGGTCGAGCTGCTGCATTCCTGATTGCCGACGGTGTTCTGCCGGGCAATGTTGGTCGCGGTTACGTGCTGAGAATGATCATCCGCCGAGCGGCACGATTTGGCAGGTCGATAGGTTTTTCAGACTCTTTCTTAGGGGAGATTTCCAACGTCTATATTAACCTAATGGCTGATTATTATCCGGAACTACGCCGCCACCAGGAGCATATTCTCCATACCATAGCGCTTGAAGAGAAACGGTTCTCTAAAACCCTGGATGCAGCGTTAAATCAATTAGAGGTTGCTCTATCTGAGCTCCATCAGGAACAGAAGAACGCGATCCCAGGAACCCTGGCCTTTGATCTCTATGCTACCCATGGGTTACCGTTGGAAATCACACGGGATGTTGCCCAAGAACATGGTTTCAAAGTAGACGAAAGAGGATTCTTGTCAGCTCGACAAGCCCATGCCAAAGCCAGTGGTGCAGGCGCATTTGGCCAATATGAATTAGAGGAGAGCGTATACAGTGATTTCTTCTCAGAGATCATTTCCAGGGGGCTGCTTGATAGTAATGGAGTCGACCACGATCCCTACTCTGGCAGCCGCCTGGAAGCTCCAATAGTGGGCTTGTTTATTGAAAGAAAACAGGTATCAGAAGCCGGGCTGGGAGATGAAATTGAAATCATCACAGCAGCCACACCATTTTACGTTGAAGCAGGGGGTGAAGTTAGTGATACAGGCTATATTCACGTTTTGGACTCCGAGGTCGAAATATCGATCAATGATGTTCGCCAGGTAATTCCCGGTCTTATAGTTCACCAGGGTAAAGTCGAGGTTGGAACCGTAAAGAAGGGTCAGCTCGTTGAATTAATAGTTGATAACGACCGGCGTTGGGACATCCGCCGGAATCATACCGCGACCCATTTACTTCATCATGAATTGAGGGCAAAATTAGGAAACCATGTTACGCAGCAAGGTTCGCTTGTCTCGCCAGATCATCTTAGGTTTGATTTTTCCTATGGCGAACCAGTGAATCGTGAAACGCTTAATGATATCGAATGGGCAATCAATCAAGCCATATTGGCAAACATGACGGTCGCGGCCGAATATATGCCATTGAAAGAAGCGACCAAGGCAGGGGCCATGGCTCTATTTGGAGAAAAATATGGCGATATCGTCAGAACAATCAGGGTAGGTAGCGACAAGGCGCCATACAGTTTTGAGCTCTGCGGCGGTTTACACGTTAATGCAACAGGAGATATAGGAATCTTTAAATTCACGACTGAGGAAGCAGTTGGCGCTGGATTGCGCCGAGTTGAAGCGGTAACAGGGAAGGGCGCGTATTTTCTGCTAAGACAGCGACAACAAACATTAGAAAACGTCGGCTCGCTCTTGAAAAGCCCTATCAATGAAATAGCTATCAGAGTTGAGGCGCTGCTAGCTGAGAATAAGGCCACCGCTAAAGAGTTAAATTTTCTAAGAAGAGAAAGAGCCCGACAACAATTTGAATCTCTAATTTCAGAGATGGTGTCTATAGATGGCATCTCAATTATGGCCGGGCAGGTCGATGCCAGCAGTTTTGATACACTTCGAGAGATGTCTGATTGGTTCCGTGATAGAGTTTCAAGCGGAATTGCTGTTTTTGGGGCAGTAAAAGAAGAAAGACCAATATTAATCGCCGCAGTTACCGATGATTTGGTTGAAAAGGGCGTAAGCGCCAGCCAAATAATTGGGCCAGTTGCCAGGATAGTGGGTGGCGGCGGGGGGGGACGACCTGCTCTAGCCCAGGCTGGTGGTAGTGATCCAAGCAAACTGGTTGAAGCCCTAGAGGCCGTTCCCCGGCTCGTTGCCGATCTCTTATCAGCCTGACAGGCAATTATAGGTGAGCCCATGACCAACCAGGTCATTTATCTTGATCAAGAGGACGATTTTGTATCGATACGGGATCGCCTCGATTGGGCAACAGAGAAGCGAGTTGTCCTGGTGCTCCCTGACCGGGGCGACCTGCTGACCAATTATTTAGATATTTCCCTAATAAGACGCCACGCCGATAAATTAAAGATCTTAATTGGCCTTGTTACAGTTGACAGCCGGGTTAAAAAACAGGCCAAAGAACTGGGCATACCGACGTTTCGATCAGTTGAAGAGAGTGAGAGACGGCACCGTCGCTGGTGGCGCGGGCGTCGACAGCGAGTTATTCCAGGCCAGCCATCAAGATTGGCTGAATCTGACCGTGAGGAAGTAAAGAGAAGGTCGAAGGCCCGGCCAGCCTGGACGAAGTGGTTGATCAGTTATTCGGCCATAATCATCTTCCTT